>JAREAF010000075.1 GCA_029240475.1 Rhodospirillales bacterium
GCCGCGTCTCCGGCAGCGGCGGCCTCGAGCAGCGCTTCAGCAGCAAGCTGTCCGCGGGCGTTGGTTTGTCGGTCTCGCTCGAGCAGGAGGATGACGACGAGGGCGAGGACGCCTTCACGCTGTTCGGCGTTCCGGCCTTCGTGCGCTACGACGGCACCGACGACCCGCTGGATCCCTCCTCCGGCGCGCGTGCGGATGCGAGGGTGACGCCCTACTACGCCCTATTCGCCGAGACCGACTACTTCGTGCGCAGCGAGGCAATCGCTTCGGCCTATTACGCCATCGACGATGAGGATCGGTACGTGCTTGCCGCGCGAGGCCGGGTGGGAACGATCTGGGGCGCCGGACGGCAGGAGCTGCCTGCTTCGGTCCGCTTCTATTCAGGAGGCGGCGGCTCGGTCCGGGGCTACGGGTTCCAGGAGCTCGGGCCGCTGGACGAGGACAACGATCCGCTGGGCGGACGGTCCGTCATCGAGTTCGGCGGCGAGATGCGCATGCGCATCACCGAGACGATCGGCGTGGTGCCGTTCGTTGAAGGCGGCAATGTGTATGTCGATATGCTGCCGGAGATCTATCAGTTCGATTTCCGCTACGCCGCCGGATTGGGACTTCGGTACTACACAGCCATCGGCCCGCTGCGGCTCGATGTCGCCGTCCCCTTGGACCGTCGCGAAACCGACGACCCGTTCCAGTTCTATATAAGTCTGGGACAGGCCTTCTAAGAGCACCGATGAGCCGTTGGCTGAAAATCGCCGCCGCGTCCGCGGGCGCGCTGATCCTGCTGCTCCTTGCAGCGGCGGCCCTCGCCTATGGCTGGATGCAGACGGAGGGCGGCCGCCGCTGGGTCGAGGCGCGCGTCGCCGCCGCCACGGACGGCCAGGTGCTCGTCGAAGGCCTGGAAGGCTCCTTGCCGTTCGATGCGCGGGCTCGCCGCCTAGTGCTGGCGGACGCGCGAGGGCCCTGGCTGAGCGGCGAGCGGGTGCGCCTCTCTTTGCGACCCGCCGCCCTGCTCCGGCTGCATGCGCAAATCGAGACGCTTTCCGCCGAACGCATCGAGATTTCGCGGTTACCCGAGGCGGATGCGGAACAGCCCGACGAAAGCGCGCCGCCATCGCCGCCGCGCCTCCCCGTGTCGATCGAGCTTGCCCAGCTGCATGCCCCCGAGATCCTTCTGGCCCGATCCGTCCTGGGCCAGGAGGCGCGGCTGTCGCTCTCCGGATCGGGCGCCCTCTCGGACGGATCGGCGCGGCTCGATCTAACGCTGCGGCGGCTCGATGCACCCGGCGCGGCCGCGATCGACCTGGCCTATGACGGCCAGCGGCTCGCGCTGGAGGCCGCGATCGATGATCCGCGCGGACTGGCCGCAAGCGCCCTCGGCGCGCAATCCGAGGTGCCCGTCACGCTGCGCGCATCGGGCGCGGGCCCGCTCCGGTCCTGGCGTGGCACCGTGCAGGCAAGCCTGGCCGAGGCGGAGAGCGACCTCTCCATTGCGATCGATGAGGGACGCCTGACCGCCTCCGGCTCGCTGGATCCGCGCCCCCTGCTCCAGCCGCGCATCGCCGCGCTGCTGCCCGAGCCGCTCCGGATCGAGGGCGTCGCCCGCATCGGCGAGCAGCGCACATTGGAGCGCATCGCGGTGACCTCGGGCGCCACGCGCCTGTCCTTCGAGGGCGCCGTTCGGTTGAACGACCTGACCGGCTCGGGCGAGGCAAGGCTCGCGTTCCCCGATGCTGCCGTGCTCCAGCCGCTCCTGGACGTGCCGCTGCAGGGAGCCGTGTCGGGCACGGCGGTCATCGACACGACGGTCGAGGGCCAGACCGCCAAGCTGGCCCTCCGAGGCGAGCAGCTAGCGGCCGAGGGCTACTCCGCCGCGGCCGTTACTGTGGATGCGACCGCGAGCCGCCCGCGCGGAGCGGAGGAGTTCAATATGGCGGCGGTGGTGCAGGCTTCCGGGCTCGCGGCCGAGCGGGACGTGGAAGGCGCGGTGCTGCCGGCCGACCTCACGCTCTCCTTTGACGGCGCGCTCGCTCCGGCTGCCGGCAGGCTCGTGGCCCGGCGCCTCAGCCTCACGGGCGAGGGAGCGGAGATCGCCTTCAGCGGGAGCGCGCAATTGAACGGGCTGCTGGACGGCGCCCTCCACATGTCCGTGCCCCAAGTCGCTCCCTTCGCGAGACTGGCGGGGCTGAACTGGGCCGGCGCGGTGACGCTCGACGCGCGCCTGGACGCCAGTTCCGGCAGCGGCACCACGCGGTTCACCATCGATGGAAGCTGGCGCGAGCCCGTGACCGGCGTCGCGGCGCTCGATCCCGCGCTCGGCGATGCGATCGTGATCGCGGCGGCGGGATCCGCGCGCTATGACGGCGCGCTCGATGTCGAGGCGGCTAGGGTCAGCTCCGAGGTACTCGCGCTATCGCTCTCGGGGCGAATCGCGGCGCAAGGCCCGCTCGATGCGCGCTTCGAATTGACCGCATCCGAACTCGGCGCCTTTTCCGCCGCAACCCCGATGACGGGTTCGGCGCGCATCAATGGCCGGCTCACCGGAACCGCCGCCGCGCCGCGGCTGGAAGCGGCGGCGGTCTCGCCCAGCCTGTCCGTCGCGCGGACCGAGTTGCGCGACCTGGCGGTGGCCGTCGATCTGACGGAACTCAGGCCCGACTTGCGCGGGTCGGCCACGGGGAGCGTGACGGTGGAGGGCGTGCGTACCGAGTTCGCCAGCGATCTCGCGCTCGAGGATCAGGTGCTGTCGCTGGCCGGACTGCGCGCGCGCGCCAACGGCAGCACGATCGCGGGCGACATCGCGCTTGCCCTTGAGGGCGGCGCCGTCACGGGTGCGGTCGAGCTGGATGCCCCCGATCTGGCGCCCTGGTCCAAGCTGGCCGGCCTGCCGCTGAGCGGCTCGGCGCGCGCCAGAGTGGCATTGAAAGGCGACGGCGGCGCGAGCGCGGAGGGCGGCGGTTCGAACATCTCCGTCGCGGACACCCGGATCGCGGCGTTGCGCGCCACGGCGGCACTGTCGAACTGGCGCGGGCCGCTGGCGGGCCGCATCGACCTTGCGGCGGAGCGCATCACCGCCGGAGCCGCGTTCCTGGACACGGCGACGCTCCGGCTCGATCCGAAGGAAGGCAAGTTCCCGCTGCGCTTCTCCGGTTCGGGGAGCGCCGCCGCGCCCTTCGCGCTGGAAGGCCGGGGCGTGTACGAGCCCGACGCGCGACGGCTGCAACTGGCGCGGCTGAGCGGCGCCTATGCGCAAAACCCGGTGCAGCTGCGCAGCGCGACCTCGCTGAGCTTTGCGGATGGCTTGGCGGTCGCTCCGTTCGATCTCTCCTGGGGCGGCGCGCGTATCGGCGGCGAGGTTGCGTTCGGAACGCGGCTGTCCGGCGGCATCCGGGTGAGCGGCCTGCCGGTTCAGGACGTCGCCGCGTTCGCAGGCCGCCAGGACGTGCAGGGCACACTGAAGGCGGCGCTTGCCTTCTCCGGGACTCGCGACGAGCCAACCGCGACGCTGACCGCAACGATATCGGGGCTCGCCTTTTCCGGCGCGCCCGAGCGAACCCCGCCGGGCGAGCTGAGCTTCACGGGCGAATTGAAGCGGACCCGGCTCGATTGGCGCGCCGAGCTCTCGTCCCGCGACGCCGACCTGTCGGTGACCGCGTCCGGGGTCCTGCCGGTGGCCTGGACCGACCCGCCCTTCGGGATCGCCGTCGAGCGGTCAGGGCCGCTCAGCGCGCGGGTGGACGGCTCTGGCGAGATCGCTCCGCTCATCGCGCTCGCCGGGATCGGCGAGGACCGCGCGACCGGCCGCTACGTCATCGACCTGCGGATCGCGGGCAGCCTCGACCGCCCGGCCGTCTCCGGAGCGGTGAGAGTCGAGAACGGCTTCTACGAGAATTTCGCGAGCGGCGCCGAGCTGCGCGACATCCGGCTCGAGGCCAGCGGGGCGCAAGACCGGCTGCAACTCACCTTGGCAGCCACCGACGGCGAGGGCGGCCGCATCGAGGGCGGCGGCACCATGCGCCTCACCGGCGCGAGCATCGCCGCCATGGACCTGACCGCGCGCCTCGTCGACTTCCGCGCCATCCGCCGCGACGATGTGCGGGCCCGCGCCACCGGCGAATTCGCACTCGCCGGTCCGTTGGATCGAATGCTCCTCTCCGGCCAGGTGCGGCTCGAACGCATGAGCATCAGCCTGCCGGAGCAGACGCGCGCCTCCGCCCCCGTGCTCGACGTGATCGAGGTGAATGCGCCTGACGCGGGTGCGGAGCGCGTGACTCGCACCGACGAGGCGACGGCCCATGCGCCCGCGGCCTTCAAGATGGGGCTGGACATCGATGCCGAGCTGCCGCGGGTCGAGGTCGCCGGCCGCGGGCTGCGCTCCGAATGGCATGGCGCCGTTTCGGTCGCCGGCACCACCGTCGCCCCGCAGATCACGGGCGAGCTGCGCCTGGATCGCGGCACCTTCACCGCGCTCGGCAAGACCTTCACCTTGACCGAAGGGCTGATCAGATTCGGCGGGGGGCCGGAGCTGGATCCCTCGATCCGCGTGATCGCGGAGAAGGAAGTGCGCGATGCGGTGGCGCGCGCGACGCTCACCGGCTCGCTCTCCGCGCCGCTGCTCGATTTCTCCGCCCGGCCCGAGCTGCCGGTCGACGAGGTGCTCGCGCGCCTGCTGTTCGACAAGGGCGCGGGGCAGGTCGGCGCGGCCGAGGCGCTGCAGCTGGCGCAGGTGGCGGCGGCGCTGCGCGGCGGCGGGACCAGCACCGGCGTGGTCGAGCGGCTCGGGCAGAAGCTCGGGCTCGATCGCATCGACATCTCCACGGTCGAGACCGTGGACGAGGAAACCGGCGAGACCGGCGAGGCCGCCGCCCTCTCGCTCGGCAAGGATATCAGCGAGGATGTGCGGGTCGGCGTCGAGCAGGGCATTCAGCCCGGCACCGGCAGCGTCACGGTCGAGGTCGATCTCGGCAAGAACCTCTCGGTCGAGAGCCGCGTCGGCGCCGAAGGGCGCAGCGGCGTCGGGCTCAAATGGGAGTATGATTACTGAGCGGGTGACCGCCGTTCTCCCTCATGGTGCCGTCGCATGGATCCCTATCTGCTCCTGCGCTTTGCGCATCTCGTCGGGCTGATGCTGATCTCGGCCGGGCTGATCGGCGTGTTCGTGGCGGACATGCGCTCGCGCCAGAGCCGCGAGCTGAAGCTGTTCGCACAGGCCGTCAACCTGATCGCGCTCTTCTATGACGGCCTCGTCGTGCCGGGCGCGATCCTGCTGGCGGGCAGCGGGACGTGGCTGATCGTGTCCTATTACGGCGGCTGGGACTTCCTGAGGATGCCGTGGCTGGTCGGGATGGTGCTGCTGTTCCTGTTCGAGTTCGTCGAGGGGAACACCATCACGCGGCGGTACTTCACCCGCCTCCGCCGCCTGACGGGGAACGCGCTTGCCCAAGGCCGCGTGACCCCGGAGCTCGCCCGGGCTCGTTCGGAGCAGCTCGCCTCCTTCACGCACTTCCTCGACATCCCGATCCTGACGGTGATCGTGTCGCTGGGAGCGCTGCGGCCGGAGACCTGGACCCAATTCGTCATCGGCACCGCCTTGGCGGTGGCAGCCGCATCGGTGCTGAACTATGCGATCCCTCGGCTCTATCCCTGGACCGGCGCCGAGGCCGAGGCCGGCCTCGCCAGAACGGCCTAGCCCGGCCGCCCTCGCCCGCGCACCAGCATGGTGCTGACCACGACGAGCGCGACGCCCGCCAGCACGGCTGGGCTCGGCACTTCGGCCCAGAAGACATAGCCGAGCGCCGCCGCCCAGATCAGCGCCGTGTAGTCGAGCGGCGCCAGCATGGATGCCTCGCCGAAGCGGAAGGCCTGGTTCATGAAGAACTGCCCCAGCGTCCCCGTCACGCCGACCATCAGGAAGAGCCAGACATCCTCCGGCTCGGGCGTGCGCCACTGCCAGGGCAGCACCGCGCCGGTCGCAAGCAGGCAGACGATGGAATAATAGAAGAGGATGGTGTGGCTGCTCTCGGTCAGGCTCAGCTGGCGCGAGGAGATGAGGGTCAGCGCATAGAGCACCGCCGATGTCAGCGCGAGGGCGGCGCCGACGCCCCACACGCCACCGCCCGGCTGCACCATCACCAGCACGCCGGCGAATCCGATCGCCACCGCCGCCCAGCGGCGCGCGGCCACCCGCTCCTTCAAGAGCAGAACGGAGAAGACGGTGGTGAAGATCGGCGCGGCGAAGGCGATCGCCACCACGTCGGCGAGCGCCATTCGCGCGATCGCATAATAGAAGAGCAGCATCGCGCCGAGATTGCAGATCGAACGGATCAGGTGCCCGCCCGGCCGGCGCGTCGCGAGCCCGCCGAGGCCCTGCGCGCTGCGGGCCGCCACCCCGACCGCGAAGATCAGGCCGACGACATAGCGCAGGAACGCGATCTGCGGGACCGGATAGCCCTCCGCCAGCGCCTTCACGCCGGCATCGAGAACGGCAAGGCACGAGACCGCCGCGACCATGTAGGCGATCGCCTTGCGCGGAGCGACGCGATAGGCGGGCGCCGCCGCCTGCCCGCTGATCCCGGTCCTGGCGTCGGTCTCGGCTCTCAAAGCTGGGCCTTCGCTGATGGGATGGAAGGCAAGAAGGAATGGGGCGAGCGATGGGACTTGAACCCACAACCCCCGGGACCACAACCCGGTGCTCTAACCAATTGAGCTACGCCCGCCGCAGGCTGATGCGCGGGGGGCCTGGCGAGAGGTGAGGCAAGGCGGCCCCGCGACGGGCGTTTGGTAGCGTATGGCGGCGCCGGGCGTCAAGCATCCCTCCCCCGATTGCGCCCCGCAATTCCAGGCGCAAAACTGCTAGTTAGCGGCGTTCCGAGTGGAAACGGCGAAGGCTGCGGCGGTTCATATACGGCCGGATTTCGCCCTCGCTACTCTTCGTCAAAAGGACGCCCGCCATGCTGCAGCTCGCCCAGGCCATGTCCCGGCTCGGCACCGAATCCGCCTTCGAGGTCCTCGCCCGCGCCAAGGCGCTCGAGGCCAAGGGCAAGAGCATCATCAATCTGGGAATCGGCCAGCCCGACTTCCTGACCCCGCAGCACATCGTCGAGGCGGCGATCAAGGCGCTGCGCGACGGGCAGCATGGCTATACGCCGGCCAACGGCATCCCGCAGCTGCGCGAGGCGGTCGCGGCCGACCTCCACCGCCGCCACGGCGTCACCGTCGATCCGGGGTGCGTGCTGATCGTCCCGGGCGGCAAGGTGACGATGTTCTTCGCCATCCTCATGTTCGGCGAGGCGGGCACCGAGATCATGTACCCGAACCCCGGCTTCCCGATCTATGAGAGCGTCATCAATTTCAGCGGCGCCAAGCCGGTGCCGATCCCGCTCCTGGAAAAGAACGGCTTCGCCTTCTCGGCCGAGGACGTGCTGTCGCGGATCACGCCGAGGACGCGCCTCATCATCATCAACTCGCCGGCCAACCCCACCGGCGGCGTCGTGCCGCGGGCCGAGTGGGACAAGCTCGTCGCGGGCCTGGAGAAATTCCCTAACGTCGCCGTCATGAGCGACGAGATCTACAGCCAGATGCTCTATGACGGCCGCGAGCATGTGACCCTGCTCGGCTACGAGCACATGCGCGATCGCACCATCCTGCTCGACGGCTGGAGCAAGACTTATGCGATGACCGGCTGGCGGCTCGGCTTCTCGGTCTGGCCGAAGGCGCTGATCGAGCACGCCACCCGGCTCGCCATCAACTGCCACTCCTGCGTCAACGCGCCGACCCAGTTCGCCGGCATCGCCGCGCTCGAAGGCCCGCAGGACGAGGCGGTGAAGATGGTCAAGGCCTTCGATGCGCGCCGCAAGGTCGTCGTCGAGGAGCTGAACAAGCTGCCCGGCATCTCCTGCGTCGAGCCCGGCGGCGCCTTCTACGCCTTTCCCAACATCAGCCGCACCGGGATGAAGGCGAAGGAGTTCGAGCGGCGCCTGCTCGAGGATGCGGGCGTCGCCGCCGTCGCCGGCACCAGCTTCGGCAGCTACGGCGAGGGCTACTTGCGGCTCTCCTACGCCAACTCGACGGAGAACATCCGCGAGGCCATCCGGCGCATGGACCAGTGGCTGCGCACGCTGCCCAAGGCGGCGGAGTAGCCACCACCTCTCCCGCTCCGCGGGAGAGGTCGCGAGGACGTCGTCCGAGCGCGTGAGGGTAGCCGACGAACTCCCTCACCCCCCTCGCTTTGCTCGGCCACCCTCTCCCCCGCTTCGCTGGGAGAGGGGCTGCTGCGAACGGAAGTAATCCCCTAACTGAAAAACGTGAGGGCCGCGGCGACCACCGCCTCGGGCGCGTCCTCCTGCATCAGGTGCCCGCAGTCGGGCACCTCGATCAGTGGGCAGGAGGGGAGCAGCCCCGCCAGCTCGCGCCCGCGCTCGATGGGGATCCAGCGGTCCTCCACGCCCCAGAGCAGGCGCACCGGGCATCGCAGCCGGCCGTAGGAGCCCTGCACCTCGTCGGTGAAGCGCTGGTCCATCTGCGCGATCTGGCGATAGAAGGAGGGCTGGCCGACGGCCCCGAGCCACGGCGCGGCATAGGCCTCCAGCACGTCCTGCGGCAGCGGACGAAACGCGGCGCCCTGGATGTAGGCGGCCAGGATTGCGCGCTGGACATAGTCCGGCACGCCGGCGAACGCCGCCTCGTGCTGGCGAACATGCTGAACGAAGGGCGATCCCCACGGCCGGACCGCCACCGGATCGATCAGCAGCAGCTTCTCATAGTCGCAGCCATCGAGCAGATGCGCCCGCAGCGCCGTCGCCCCGCCGAAATCGTGCGCGATGACCTTTGGCCGCTCGAGGCCGCAGTGACGCAGCAGCGCCGCCAGCAGCCCGTTTTGCACGCCGAGCGAGACATCCTGCCCGTCCCGTTTCTCGGATTGGCCGTAGCCGAGCAGGTCATAGAGGTGCACGCGATAGCGCCGCGCCAGCTCGCGCGCGATCTTCCGCCAGACGAAGGAGGAGAAGGGCGTGCCGTGCACCAGCACCACGGGCGCACCGTCGCCGAGCACGTCCCAGGCGATGCTCTGGCCGTGGAAGTCGAAGCTCCGGCTCAACCGCCAACCGGCCATCATGCCTTCTCCGCCCTCGGTGCCAGCATGCCCACTCTATCGGCAGATTGCAGGGGACGGCGAATCCGGTGTAAGCGCCATCGTGGTCCCTTCAGACAGGGCGGAACCATGACGCGCGAGGCGACCGACGCCGGAACCTGGGTCGTGGAAGCGGGCCTCGCCGGCACGTCCGAGCAGGAGTTGCTGCACGGCTTCTGCGAGCGCGTGCGGGAGGCCGGCATCCCGATCGCCCGCGTCCTCGTGGGCATCGACACGCTCCACCCCCTCTATGAGGGGCGGATTTTCCGCTGGTACCGCGACCGGCCCGAGCTCAACCAGCCCAGCGAGTACGGGCGCACCAGCGAGGATGCCGATGCCGAGGAGCGCTGGCAGCGCAGCCCCTTCTATCACCTGATGCAGTCCGGAAAATCGCTGCTGCGGCGGAACATGGTCCGGGGCGATCCCGCCGATTTCCTGGTGCTGGAGG
>JAREAF010000538.1 GCA_029240475.1 Rhodospirillales bacterium
TGCCATTGCAGATGAATGAGGAGCGCCTCGGCGCGGCGGATCTGGTCGTTGAGGGTACGGTAGCGGTTGGCCTGCCGCGCCTGCTTCTTCAGGGCCTGCAGCTGGCTCTCCAGCGTGACGATGACGTCGTCGAGGCGCGCGAGATTGCTCTCGGCGGCGCGCAGCCGCAGCTCGGCCTCGTGGCGGCGCGAATGCAGGCCCGAGATTCCCGCCGCCTCCTCCAGCAGGCCGCGCCGGTCGGTCGGCTTGGCATTGATGATCGCGCCGATGCGACCCTGGCTCACCAGCGCCGTCGAATGCGCGCCGGTGGCGGCGTCCGCGAAAAGGAGCTGCACGTCGCGGGCGCGCACCTCGCGCCCGTTGATGCGGTAGAGCGAGCCCGAGCCGCGCTCGATGCGGCGCGTGATCTCCAGCTCCTCGGCGTCGTTGAACTGCGCGGGCGCGCGGCGCGCGGAGTTGTCGAGCAGAAGCGCGACCTCGGCGATGTTGCGGCCGGGACGGGTAGCGCTGCCGGCGAAGATGACGTCGTCCATCTCGCCGCCGCGCATGCGCTTGGCCGAGGTCTCGCCCATGACCCACCGCAGGGCCTCGACGAGATTCGACTTGCCGCAGCCGTTCGGGCCGACAATCCCCGTGACGCCGGGCTCGATCGCCAGCTCGGTCGGATCGACGAAGGACTTGAACCCGGTCAGCCTCAGCTTGGCGAACTGCACCATGCGCGTCCTGTCCCTTGCGCTAGGACTTCGGCTGGACTTCCTCGATGACCTTCGCGAAGTCCTCGATCGGCAGCGCTCCGCTCATCTTGCGGCCGTTGACGATGAAGGTGGGCGTGGAGTCGACGGCGTATTTGGCCTGCGCCTCCTCGGCGCTCTGGACGATCGCGTTCTTGCGCGCCTCGTCCTCGAGGCAGGCATCGACCGTGCCCTTGTCCATGCCGGCGACGCCGGCGAGTTGCGTCAGGCGCTCGCGCCACTGGCCTTCGACGGCCCATTCGCTCTGCCGTTCGAAGAACATGCCGAGGACCGGGAAATAGCGGTCGGCGGGAGCGCAGTGGGCGATGACGGCTGCGGCAAGCGCCGCGCCGTCGAGCGGGAAGTCGCGATAGACCAGCTTCGCCTTGCCGGGGTCGATCCAGTCCGACTTCAGCTTCGGCAGGGTCTCTGCGTGGAACTTGGCGCAATGCGGGCAGGTGAGGGAGGCATATTCGATGATCGTCACCGGCGCATCGGCCGAGCCGAGCACCTTGTCCTCCGCCGTGACCTCCATCGGCAGATTCTCGGTCTGCCCGGTGGCGGCGGCTTGGGTTGCCGCCGGCGCGCTCGCCCATTCGCGCCAAGCCAGGACCCCGCCGACCATCAAGAGGATGGCGAGGCCGACCAGAATCCAGAGATTGCGCGTGCTCAAATCGTGACCCCTGAGATCGTCAAGCCGCCTCAAAAAGCAGTCAAGGCTGGCGCCGAACCGCTCCCCGCGAGGCAAGGCTTCGTCTGGCTATGACAGGATTCTCCAGCCGATGCAACCCCGGCTGCCTGCCGCTCGCTTACCCTTTGCGGCGCAGCGCCTTGGAGAAGCTGCCGAGCGCGGCGGCAAGCTCCGGATCGTCGATTCCGTCGACCGGCTGTGCCGGCCCCGAGTCGCCCGGCGACTCGGCCCGTTGCGGCGGGCGCAAGATGTGCCCTTGGGTCAGCTTCAGCCGCGCGATGGCGCCGTAGCCGAGGTAGGCGTTCACGCGCTCGATCAGCTGCGGCTCGCAATGTGCGATGACCAGGGCATAGCCGCTCGCGACCTTCAGATGCAGCGTGCCGCCCGAGCGCGCGCCCTTGGGATAGGCGAGCTTCAGCGGCAGCGTGTTGGCCGCGATCTCCTCCCCGACGATGGCAGCCCAATCGAGCGCGAGGCCGCCTTCGGCAAAGCCCCGCCGGCCCAGCGCGCGCTTGGTCAGGGTTGGCAGCGCCGCGCCGAGCGCTCTCAATCCATGCCGCCGATCAGTCGCTATGGCCGCCTCCCGACATGCGCGCGCCTCCTCGCGGCAGTATACTCCCGCCGCCGATGCCCGCACCGGAGCTGTCATTGACTTCGCCCCCGTAGCTTGCCGCCGCGAGCGATCTCGCCGCAAGCCTCCTCGCCTGGTACGACCGCCACCGGCGCCGCCTCCCCTGGCGCGCCGAGCGCGGTGAGACCCCCGATCCCTATTGGGTCTGGCTCAGCGAGATCATGCTGCAGCAGACCACGGTCCAGGCCGTCGCGCCCTATTTCGTGAGGTTCCTCCAGCGCTGGCCCACCGTCGCGGATCTCGCCGCGGCGCCGCTCGAAGAGGTGCTCACCGAGTGGGCGGGCCTCGGCTATTACGCGCGCGCCCGCAACCTGCATGCCTGCGCCCGCGCCGTGACGGCCGAGCATGGCGGGCGCTTTCCCGACCGCATGGAGGAGCTGGCGCGCCTGCCCGGCATAGGGGGCTACACCGCGGGCGCGATCGCGGCCATCGCCTTCAACCGGCGCGCCGCCGCGGTGGACGGCAATGCCGAGCGCGTGCTGGCGCGCCTGTACGACATCCGCACGCCGCTGCCGCAGGGCAAGGCGGAGCTGCGCCAACGCGCGGAGGAGCTGGTTCCCGATGCGCGGCCCGGCGACTTCGCCCAGGCGCTGATGGATCTGGGCGCGACCGTCTGCACGCCGGCAAAGCCCCGGTGCCTCAACTGCCCCTGGCGCGAGCCCTGCCGGGCGCGCGCCGCGGGGGATCCGGAGGCTCTGCCGATGAAGGCGGCGCGCGCGGCGAAGCCGGTGCGGCGGGGCGTCGCCTTCTGGGCGATGCGCGAGGACGGCGCGCTGCTGCTGCGCCGCCGGCCCGAGCGCGGGCTGCTCGGCGGCATGGCGGAGGTGCCCTCGACCGA
>JAREAF010000539.1 GCA_029240475.1 Rhodospirillales bacterium
CTTTTGGCGGCGGCGGGAAGCCCCAGCGCATCTGGATCAGCTCGCGCTCACCGTTGATCGTTCGCACCACCGGGGCCATCTGGTCGGGGAAGATCGCGGGCAGGGGAGGGACGTTGCCGGCGCTGTCGCGTGCGACCTCAAAGGCTTTGCGCATGGCCTCCTGCGTGGTGTAGCTCGAGTAAAGATTGCACACGGGTGGGATCCTCCGGCGGGGCATTGCCTCTCATACAGTCGCGGTAGTTTTCAAATCGTGCAGAGGCTGGCATAGCCAAGGGATGATGGACGCGCCGACCACTGCGATTCCCGAGTTCATGAACAACCAAGTGCTGCCAGAGCTCGGATTACCTGACGACCGCATGCCGGAGGCCGAGGTGGCCCTGCGGCTGGCTGAGTTCATCCTGTCGCTTCCTAACTCGGGCGCGATGGCCAGCGTCGCGATCGACGGAGCCAGCATCAAGGTCGGCGACGCCGTCATTTTCGACATCGGACGCTTCATGGCCGGCACTGGATGGGAGCAGACCAAGGAGCCGCAGGTCGGTCGGAACGCCTGGACCGGCGCTTATCGCCGTGGCGACAAGACCATCCGCGTACACTCGCGGCCTGGCGAAGGCGACGTGGTCGCCACGGTGGAAGGCCGCCGCATCGTCGCCGAATGCAAGAAGGGCCCGCTGGTCCGAAAACCCGGCAGCCCGGAATACCCACTGCTCACGACAGCGCTCGGCCAAGCGCTTCTGTTCCATGTCGCCGCCGACGACATCGTGGTCGCGGCCGTGCCGGATACGCCTGTCTTCCGCAAGCTCGCGGAGACATGGCGTAGCCGTCCACTCGTCAGACGGGCCGGCATCCGGATCGCCCTCGTGGCCCGCGACGGTGCGGTCTCCGGGCTCGACCTATAACCCACACAGGATGCGGTGGTGCACGATAGAATAGGCTCTCCACCACCCTTGGGAGTTGCGGAATGGAAAGCCGTTCCTGGGTGTGCTCAATGGGGTCTTGCATGGCCCGACCAATTCTCGGAGGCCTCGTTGTGAACTGCTTGCCTATGAGGCCAGTGCGTCACGCCGAATTTTGACGGGTTGCGCTGGGACATACACCAGCCTCCGGTGCCAGTCGCACCAGCTCGACCCCTCCCGGGTCGGAGCTCCGCAGCAGACGGCGCGATGGGGATCGTCGGAGACGATGTAGCGGCACTGCCGCATTCCGATCTTGAGCAGTTTTGTACGTTGTCTCGGGTCTGGCTCTTGCATAACAGGTACCTATGGCATGGCGGGTTGGATCAACGGAAGTCGCGTGTTGCGACACGGATGGCCGGCACCTCGGCCCGCTGCTCGGGGATCCCAAAAGGCGGCGCGTCGACGATCTCCTTCGGCCCCTCACGCAGGCGGTCGCGCGTGCCGATCTTGGCCTCATCACCGCGCCCGTAGCGCATGCGGAGAGGATTGTCCCTGTCGCCAACGCTGCGTAGAAGGTCCGACAGGTCGATGAGATGTTCGGCAATGAGATGGGTCACGCCGCCCTCTCGTTGGTAGCGCCCGCGGATCGCCATCATGCCGGACGAGAGGATCAGCCGGCGCTGCTTCTCGAACAGGCTCGGCCAGACAATGATGTTGGCCACATCGGTCTCGTCCTCGATCGTCATGAACATGACGCCTTTGGCCGAGCCCGGCTTCTGGCGTACTAGCACGAGGCCCGCGACTGTCACGCGCTGTCCGTCGCGGGCGCGGTGGAGGTCGGCGCAGCTGCGGATCCGGCGCTCCCGCAGTTCCGCGCGCAGGAAAGCGAGGGGGTGCTGGCGCAGGGTCAGTCCCTTGGAGCGGTAGTCCTCGACGACCTCCCGCCCATTTGTCATGGGTGTGAGCGTGACGGCAGGCTCCCGGGCCTCGGAGCGGATCACGCGGTCGCGCTCGTCGGCTGCCGCGAACAACGGCATCACCTCGTCCGACAGGCCTTTGATCGTCCAGAGCGCGTCGCGCCGGTTGACGCCCAGAGAGCCAAAGGCATCGCCGTCGGCCAGGCGTTCGAGGGCGGTGACGGGGATGCCGGCGCGCCGCCAGAGGTCCTCAATTGAAGTGTAAGGCGTATCGCCCCGCGCGATCGGGATCATGCCGCCGTCGGTGTTGGCAAGGCCCCGCACCAGTCGTAGGCCGAGGCGCACGGCGAAGCGGTAGCGGTTGTGCGTCGGCTCCAGGGTGGAGTCCCAGCGGGAATGGTTGACGTCGACGGGACGGATCTCGACCCCGTGCGCCCTGGCATCCCGCACAAGCTGCGCCGGGGCGTAGAAGCCCATCGGTTGCGCGTTCAGGATGGCGCAGCAGAAGACGTCTGGATGATGGCGCTTCATCCAGGACGAGGCATAAGCGATCTTAGCAAAGCTCGCCGCATGACTCTCCGGGAAACCGTAGGAGCCGAAGCCCTCGAGCTGCTTGAAGGTACGCTCGGCGAACTCCTGGTCGTAGCCTCGTGCGGTCATCCCCCGTACGAGCTTGTCGCGGAACCTGGTGACGCCGGCTGTCAGCTTGAAGGTCGCCATGGCGCGCCGGAGCTGGTCGGCTTCGGACGGGGTGAAACCGGCGCACTCGATGGCCACCCGCATCGCTTGCTCCTGGAAGAGCGGCACGCCGAGGGTCTTCTCCAGCACTCGTTTGAGCTCCGGTCTTGGGAATTCAGGCGTTTCATGTCCTTCCCGTCGACGGAGGTAAGGGTGCACCATGTCACCCTGAATAGGGCCGGGCCGGACGATCGCGACCTGGATCACAAGGTCATAGAACTTGTCCGGCTTGATGCGGGGCAGCATCGCCATCTGGGCCCGGCTCTCGATCTGGAAGACGCCGACAGTGTCGGCCTTCTGGATCATCGCGTAGGTTTTCGCATCATCCAGTGGGATCGTCGCGAGGTCGCGGTCCTCACCCTTGTGCTCGCGCAGCAGGTCGAAGGCGCGGCGCATGCAGCCGAGCATGCCGAGGCCCAGCACGTCGACCTTCATGAACTTCAGGGT
>JAREAF010000540.1 GCA_029240475.1 Rhodospirillales bacterium
ATCTTTGGGCCTGGATCGGGCTGCCGGGCGGGCTTTACGGCACCATCTGGATCCTAGCGCTCGCCTTCATCGCCCGCTTCATGCCCGATACCATCAAGGCGCTGTCGAGCTCGCTCATGCAAATCCACCGCGAGCTGGAGGAGGCCTCGTGGATCTGCGGCAGAGGGCTCGTGGGGACGATCCGCGCGATCGTGCTGCCGCTCGCGCGGCCAGGAGTGGTGGCTGCGATGGCGCTCCTGTTCATTCTCGCCATCCGCGAGCTCGGGTCTTCGCTCTTCCTCTACACCAGCGAGACGATGGTAATGGCCGTGCTGCTGCTCGATTACTACGAAGGCGGCAATCTCGGCATCACGGCGGCGTTCAGCCTGATCCAGACAATGCTGCTTGCCGTTGCCATCGCAATCGCGCACCTTCTCTCCCGTGGAGCCTCCAACAAAGTGGGGCTCGGAAGGACCGGCTGAACAAGGCCGGCATGAACGGGAGGAGACCCGCATGAAGCTTTCGCTGACACGTCGGCGCGCCCTTCAGGCTGGCGGGAGCGCTGCCTTTGCCGCCTTCGCCTTGCCGGCGCGGGCCGCCCGCGAGAACCCCTTCGGCCCGCCTGATCTCGAAGGAAGGGAAGATCGTCTACTACACCGCAAATTTCACCGAGGTGGAGCAGGAGGTCATCAAAGCCTTCAACAAGCGCTTCCCGTTCGTGCGAATCGAGATGGTGCGCGCGCCGGGCGGGCAGCTCATCACCCGGATCAAGACAGAGGCTTCGGCCGGCAAGCTCGCCGCGGACGTCATCGACCATTCCGACCGCGGACTTATGCTGGAGCTGCAGGACCTGTTTCAGGATTACGCCCCGCCGAATGCCGCGGACTACCTGCCCTCCGTGCTCGTCTCGCCGAAGCTGTGGCCGCGCGTGACCCTTGGCTGGTCGATCGCCTACAACAGCGCGCTCGTGAAAAACCCGCCGAAATCCTGGCTGGATCTGACCAAGCCCGAATACGGCAACGGTCAGATCGGCCAGGTGATCGCGCCATCAGGTGGCACGACCTGGACCCGCATCCTATTCGAGCGCAATATTCTCGGTGAGGACTACTGGGCCAAGCAGGCCACGACGAAGCCTCGGCTCTACCCTTCAGGCGCGCCGGCCTCTGACGCCCTCGTGCGCGGCGAGATCACGATCGCGCCGCTGCTCTATAACATCGTATGGACGAAGAAACGGGACGGCGCGCCGCTGGAGATCTTCTTCCCGCCTGAAGGCGTGCCGGTGAACCCCTATGCGGCCGCGGTCCCGAAGACCGCGGCCAATCCGAATGCCGCCAAGCTCTTCCTCAACTGGTGCCTCTCGGAGGAAGGCCAGACTTTCATGATCAAGGAGCTCGGCAATCTCACCTCCCTAAAGACGGCGCCCGTCTATCCGGAGGGCTTCGATCCGAAGGTGGTGAAGGTCTGGGTGCCGGACATGAAGGACGACCATCTCCGCAACGTCTGGGTCGAGGAGTGGAACAAGATTTACGGCTATCGACAGTGACGGTTCGGCACTGACCACCGGAACCAGCCATGTCGGCCGAACTGCGTGTTGAGCGGCTGATCAAGAAGTTTCCCGGCGGGTCCGCTGCCGTGGACGATGTGAGCTTCCGCGTCGCCCCCGGCGAGATCGTGGTTCTGCTCGGACCCTCGGGCTGCGGCAAGACGACGACTCTGCGCTGTATCGCCGGGCTTGAGCATCCGACCTCGGGCGAGATCGCGATTGCCGGGAGGGTGGTATCCGCGCCGGAGCGGGGCGTGCTTGTTCCCCCGCGTCTGCGCAATCTCGGCATGGTGTTCCAATCGTATGCGGTCTGGCCGCACATGACCGTGCGCCAGAACGTCTCCTATCCGCTGCGGCACCGACGCATGCCGCGCGCGGAGATCACCCGCAAAGTCGACGAGGTGCTCGCGCTCGTTGGGCTCTCGGAATACGCGGATCGCTCCGTCGTGGCGCTTTCGGGCGGGCAAATGCAGCGGGTGGCGCTTGCCAGAAGCCTTGCCTACGACCCGCAGCTGCTGCTCCTCGACGAGCCGTTATCGAATCTCGACGCCAAGCTGCGTCTGCGCCTTCGCGACGACCTGCGCCGGATCGTGAAGGATGCGGGCGTGACCGCCGTCTACGTGACCCATGATCAAGCGGAGGCGGTCGTGCTCGGCGACCGCATCGGCGTGATGCGGGACGGCAAGATGCTTCAGATGGCGCCGCCCGCCGACATCTATAATCGGCCCGCCGACCTCTTCGTCGCGAACTTCACTGGAGCCTCCCATCTCCTCGCCGGCCGCGTCATCCAGCGCAACGGCGAGTTCGGCACAATAGAAGTGTCGTCCGGCGATCACCTCAGCGTCTGGCTGCCCCCGGGCGTTGGAAGTGGTGAAGCGGTGCGGCTTGCGATCCGTCCCGAGAACGTGCGGTTCGGCGCATTTGCGAGCGGCGAGCCGAACCGGTTCACGGCCCGCGTGCTGGCGCAGCACTATCAGGGCGCTCAGACCATCTACGAGCTCGCTGTGCTCGGCGGGCGTATCGAAGCGATGCAGCTCGGCACAAGTCTCCAGGACCTCGTCGGCACTGAAGTAGAAATTGCGCTCCCCCCGACGTTGTGCTGGGGCTACCCGAGCGACGACCGCACTGCGGCTACGTAGTCGCGTGGGAGGGCTAAGAATGGGTGCACGCAGGATGTTGCACTCGTCTCTCGGTGACCAGCCCAAGTCGTCTGCACTTGCCGCATGGAAATGGTGGGCCATGTGCCGGGCCGGAAATCCAAGAGATGCGCGCCCGTACCCACGGGCGCGAGCGCTTATGGCCTGCGGCAAGGTCTGCAACTGGCCGAAAGCGGCCCGGCAGCTTTCGGGCGTCCACCTAACCGAAGCGGACGTTCAAATCGGCAGGCGTAAGGTCTTGACCGGACCCAAAGCGGACCTGCTGTGTCACCAAAGGCGGCGGTCTCGTAGCGCTTCTACGAGCAGCTCCG
>JAREAF010000541.1 GCA_029240475.1 Rhodospirillales bacterium
ACGGCCGAAAAGAACTTCTCGAAGCTGCCCTCCGGGTCCGTCAGCTTCTTCATATGCGTGATGAAGCGGCTCGCCTTGACCGCGAACAGGAAGCCCGGCGGTGATCGCTCGCGCCAGGCCTGGAAGGTCTCGGCAGAGGGCAGCCGATAGAAGCTGTTGTTGATCTCGACCGTGTCGAAGCGCTCGGTATATCTGACGAGGCTGGGCGCCTCGCCAAGCGGATAGAAGGACTCGCGCCAATGCTGGTAATGCCAGCCTGAAGTCCCGATCCGCAAATCATTCATTAACTATGAATTCTCCCTATGAATCCTGCCGCCGGCTTTTAACACCGCTTTAATACTGACGGCCGAGACTTGGTACCAAGGAACTAACACTTGGGAGGATACTCCCCATGATCAGACCTGCGCTTCTCATACTTGTGCCGGCTCTTGCCTTTCCGGTCTTGAGCTATCGCACCATTGTCGGCGATGGCAGCGCGAATGCCGCTTTCGCGTCCGCCGACGCGATTGTGCCGCCCGTTCCAGATTCGCCGGTCTTCGACATGCGCGAGGAGGAGACCTACGCGGTCATCCTGGAGCGGCCGCTTTTCTCGCCGTCTCGCCGCCGCACCAGCCCCGCGCAAGCGGCCGCCGCTCCGGTGGAGTCGGCAGGGCTGTCGCTGCTCGGCATCGCCTCCGGCGCCGGCCGCGCCATCGCCCTGATCCAACCCGGCGCCGACGCTCCGGCCATCAAGGCGCAAGCGGGCGAGGAGGTTGCCGGCTGGCAGCTCGTCAGCATCGCCCCGCAGTCGGTGTTGCTGGAGCGGCAGGGCGGGCAGCTCGCGCTTGACCTGGCGTTCAAGGCCCCGGCGCCGGTCGCCGCCCAGATCATCGCCGCGCCCCAGCCCGAGGCCGAGCCTCAGCCGGAGCAGACGCTCGCGCCGGAACCGGCCGAGGCTGAGCAGCCTCAGAGCTGAGCGTAGGCGGGACACGCGCCGCAAGGGGCGCTTCGCACCCGAGACTCGAAAAGAGCCTCCTCGCCGGCATGCGCCGGGCTAAGATGGCGGCGTTCTCCGTCATCGAGAGGCGATCATGGCCCAGATCTCCGGCAATCCGGAGCCCGTCGATGCCGCCATCGTGCCGCGGTTCGGCGCGATTCCGACCTTCATGCGTCTGCCGCACATCCCCGACCCGGCGCGAGTCGACATCGCGCTGATCGGCGTCCCCTGGGACGGCGGCACGACGAATCGCGCGGGCGCGCGTCACGGCCCGCGCGAGATCCGCAACATGTCGAGCTTCATGCGCAAGGTGCATCACGTCAGCCGCATCGCGCCCTACAAGCTCGCCCGAATCGCCGATCTGGGCGATGCGCCCGTTAACCCGATCGACCTCGGCGACTCCTTGGCGCGGATCGAGCGGTTTTTCAAACAGGTGCACGAGGCGGGCGCCGTTCCGCTTTCAGCCGGCGGCGATCACCTCATCACCTTGCCGATTCTCCGGGCGATCGCGCGCGAGCGCCCGGTCGGCCTCATTCACTTCGACGCGCATTCGGACACCAACGACCGCTATTTCGGCAACAACCCCTATACCCACGGCACGCCGTTCCGCCGCGCGGTGGAGGAGGGGCTGCTCGACCCCAAGCGAACCGTGCAGATCGGCATCCGCGGGTCGATCTACAGCCCGGAGGACATGGACTTCGCCGAGAGCTCGGGCATGCGCGTCATCTACATGGAAGAGTTCTGCCGACTTGGCGAGGAGAAGGTGATCGCCGAGGCCAGGCGCGTGGTGGGCCAAGGCCCCGCTTATGTCAGCTTCGACGTGGACGGGCTGGATCCGGTCTTCGCGCCGGGCACAGGCACGCCCGAGATCGGCGGGCTGACGACGCGCGAGGCCCAGCACATCGTGCGCGGGCTGCAGGGCCTCGACCTCGTCGGGGGCGATGTGGTCGAGGTCTCTCCGCCCTTCGATCCGAGCGGCAACACCGCGCTCGTCGGCGCCAGCTTCATGTTCGAGATCATGTGCCTCCTGGCGGAGGCCGTGGCGCGCCGCAAGGGGGGCCATTAACCACTCGTTAGCGTTACCAAAGCATGATCGCAGGTGCGGCGGGGACCCACCCCGCCCTCCTCGCACAGGGCCTGTTGATCATGCTGGCGAGCCTCCTTCTTCAAATCATCGGCTGGGCGGTGGTCCTGGGCACCCTTTTCACGCTCCTGGAGCGGCTTGGCGTCTTCAGCCGGCCCGCACGCTTCACCGAAGAGACCATGACGCGCCTCTGGCGCGAGAGCGCGATGACGAGCGGAGAGGAGTCGGGGCCGGCGCCTAACCGCCTCGCCTGAACCGCGCTCGGGCGGCGGGCGTTGATGGGGACGATGCCCGCCCCCTCCCAAAAATTCAGCGAATCCGCACGTAGCAACTGGTCCGAGGACCGGGAGGCGCTGCTCCAGCGCAAGATCGACGAGCTTGGCCTCGCCATCGAAGGCACGCGCCTGGAGCCGATCATCCAGCAGCTTTATGAGGAGCTGGAGCGGGCCGGCATCTCCCTGAAGCCCCCGGTCTATCTCTCCGACGAGTGGGGTTGTCCGGAAGGAATCCCCGTCATCGGCATACCCTTTTATTTGGCGGACGAGCGGCTGAGCCGTCTCGAGGACGAGCTGATGGAAGGGGTGGAGGCCGAGACCGACGAGGAGATTCTCAGCTATCTGCGGCACGAAGCGGGCCACGCCTTCAACTACGCCTACCGGCTCTATGAGACCGAGGAGTGGCACGAGCTGTTCGGGCCCTATTCGCGGCCCTACCGCGAGGAGTACGAGCCTAACCCCTTCAGCCGGAACTTCGTCCGGTACCTGCCGGGCTGGTACGCGCAGAAGCACCCCGATGAGGACTTCGCCGAGACCTTCGCGGTCTGGCTCGACCCCGCAAGCAACTGGCGCGAGGCCTATGCGGGCTGGGGCTGCTATCCCAAGCTGCTTTATGTGGAGAAGATCGTAAAGCAGCTTGGCCGCGTGCCGCC
>JAREAF010000542.1 GCA_029240475.1 Rhodospirillales bacterium
TCGGCTTCTTGGAGACGCTGGCCGGGCCGGCGCGCGAGGATGCCGCGGCGCGCGAGCGCTTCCTGCCGATCATGCTGGAGCAGGCGCAGCGCATGGCGCGCCTGGTCGCCGACCTCCTGTCGCTGTCGCGCATCGAACTCCACGAGCACACGCCGCCCACGGGGCACGTCGATCTCGCCGCGGTCCTCGGCGGCGTCGCGGAGGGGCTGGAGATGAAGGCGCGCAGCCGCGGCATGGCGATTCGCATCGAAGCCGAACGCCTCTGGCCGGTGATCGGCGATGCCGACGAGCTGGCCCAGGTCTTCCAGAACCTGATCGACAACGCCATCAAATATGGCGCGCCGGGCACGGAGGTGCGGGTGGTCGCAGGTCCTGCCGAGGCGGTCTCTTCCAGAGCGCCCCGCCGCTTCGTGCATGGGGTCGCGGTCGCGGTGATCGACCGCGGCGAGGGCATCGCCCGCGAGCATCTGCCGCGCCTGACCGAGCGCTTCTACCGGGTCGACAGCGCGCGCTCGCGCGAGCTGGGCGGCACGGGGCTCGGCCTCGCCATCGTCAAGCACATCGTCAGCCGCCATCGCGGCCATCTGGAGATCGAGAGCGCGCCCGGCGAGGGCAGCCGCTTCACGGTCTATCTGCGGACGGCCGGGGAGCCAGCGGCAGCGTGACGCGGACGATGCCGCTGTCCTCGGTCGCGGCGGTGAAGCCGAGATCGCGCGCGAGCGCCAGCATCGCCGCATTCTCCGCCAGCACGTCGCCGACCAGCGCACCGATGCCGCGCTCGCGCACATAATCGATGAGGCAGCGCATCAAGAGGCCGCCGATGCCGCGCCCCTTGAGATCGGAGCGGACGATCACGGCGAATTCGGCCTGGAGATTGTCGGGGTCGGCCGAGAGCCGCGCGATGCCGACCGGCCCTTCGAGCCCGCCGCCCTCTCCCAAGCCGACCAGCGCCATCTCGCGCTCGTAATCGATCTGCGTCAGGCGCGCCGCCATCTCGTGCGGCAGCTCCTTCATGGGCGCGAAGAAGCGCATGCGCACATCGGCTGGATCGAGCCGACGGAAGGCTTCGACCACCGTCGGCTCGTCCTCCGGCCGGACCGGCCGGACGAACAGCCGCCCGCCTTCGGGCGTCTCGACATGCCGCTCCAGCTCCTTGGGATAGGGCCGTATGGCGAAGCGCGGCTGCGGGCCGGGCGCGGAGCGCAAGCCGATGCGCGCGTCCAGCGCGATCACGCCCGAGGGGTCGGCGATCAGCGGATTGATGTCGAGCTCGGCGATCTCCGGCAGGTCGGCGACCAGCTGCGACAGCTTCACGAGGGTCAGCGCCACGGCGTCGAGGTCGGCGGGCTTGCGGTCGCGATAGCCCTGGAGCAGGCGGAAGACGCGCGTGCGCTCCATCAGCGCGCGGGCGAGCGCGAGGTTGAGCGGCGGCAGCGCCACCGCCTTGTCCTTGACCACCTCGACCGCAACGCCGCCCTGGCCGAACAGGATCACCGGGCCGAACTGCCGGTCCTCGCTCATGCCGAGGATCAGCTCGATCCCGCCCGGCCGGCGCAGCATCGGCTGCACGGTGAAGCCTTCAAGCCGCGCCTCGGGCGCGCGCTCGGCGATGCGGGCCTGCATGCGTCGGGCCGCCGCCTCGACCGAAGCCGCGTCGGGGAGGTCGAGCACGACGCCGCCGAGATCGGATTTGTGGCTGATGTCGCGCGAGAGGATCTTGACAACATAGGGGCCGGGCCCGAGCGCCGTCGCAGCCGCTTTCGCCTCCTCCGGGCCCGCGACGATGCGGGTGGGCACGGTGGGGATCCGGTAGGCCGCGAGCACCTCCTTGGCCTCGGGCTCGGAGAGGAGCGTGCGACCCTGGCTCCGCACGGCGGCGATGACGTGCGCGGCGGCGGCGGGATCAGGGCTGAACTCCTCCGGGAGCGAGGGCGGCGTCTCCATCAGCTGCGCCTGCGCGCGCGCATGCCGGACCAGATGGAGGAAGCCGCGCACCGCCGATTCCGGCGTGTCGTAGGTCGGCACGCCCTGCGCGGCGATGCGCCGGCGCGCCGCTTCCGCCCCAGCGCCGCCGATCCAGCTGGTGAAGACCGCAGCGCGCCGGCCGGCGAGGCGCGCCAGGACCGCCTGCGCGGCCTCGGAGGAATCGGCGACCGCCGTCGGCCCGTTCAGCACCAGGATCGCGTCGGCGTTCGGGTCCTCGAGCAGAAGCTCCAGCGCCGCCGCATAGCGCGCCCCGTCGGCGTCGCCGATGATGTCGACCGGATTGCCTTTCGACCAGATCGGCGGCAGCACGCGACCCAGCGCCGCGATCGTCTCCGGCGCCAGCGCGGCGAGATGCCCGCCCTGCTCGATCAGCGCATCGGTCGCGAGCACGCCGATGCCCCCGCCATTGGTGAGGATGGCGAGGCGGTCGCCCTTGGGGCGCACGCCCGTGCTGAGCGTCTGCGCGGCGTCGAACAGCTCCTCGATCGAGGCCACGCGCAGCATGCCGGCGCGGCGGAAAGCGGCGTCATAGACCTCGTCCGCGCCGGCCAGCGCGCCGGTGTGCGAGGCCGCGGCGCGCGCGCCCTCGGCGAAGCGCCCGGCCTTGATGGCGATCACCGGCTTGGTGCGCGCGGCGATGCGCGCGGCCGACATGAATTTGCGCGCATGGGTGATCGCCTCGACATAGAGCAGGATCGCGCGCGTGCCCGCATCGGCGGCGAGGAAATCCAGCATGTCGCCGAAATCGACATCGGCCATGTCGCCCATCGAGACCACATGGGAGAAGCCGATGCCGCGCGGCTCGGCCCAGTCGAGCATGGCGGTGACGAGCGCGCCCGATTGCGCAAGAAAGGCGAGCGGCCCGGGCCGCGCCGGCAGATGCGAGAAGCTGGCATTGAGCCCGATCCCCGGCACCAGGAGGCCGATGCCGTTGGGCCCCAGCACGCGCAGAAGCGCCGGCCGCGCCGCCTGCAGCATCGCAAGCTTGAGGTCGCCGACGGC
>JAREAF010000543.1 GCA_029240475.1 Rhodospirillales bacterium
GCGATAGACGTCGGCGATGCCGCGCAGCTGCTGGGCGAGGCGCTCGGGCTGGCCCTGGCGCGGGCGTTCGGGCGCGCCGAGCCAGGTGGCGGCGACGAGGGACAGAGTCGCGGCGGCAAGCCCGGCGAAGACGGCGCGCCAGCCGGCCGAGGCCGCCATCAGCTCGACCGGCGTGGCGGCGACCACGGCGCCGAGGCCCCCTGCGGCGAGGATGCCGCCATTGACGAGCGGCAGCCGCTCCTTGGGGAACCACAGGACGGTCGCCTT
The DNA here is from genome assembly GCA_029240475.1 of Rhodospirillales bacterium. Classification (GTDB taxonomy): domain Bacteria; phylum Pseudomonadota; class Alphaproteobacteria; order JAREAF01; family JAREAF01; genus JAREAF01. The sequence goes on from JAREAF010000543.1 coordinate 268, forward strand.
GAGCGCGGCCATGAGGCAGCCGGCGACGCCGAGCCCGATCAGCGTGCGCGCGACGAGGAGGATCGCGCGGCTCTCGGCCGCGGCGAAGGACGCGGCACCGAGCGCGGCGACGACGAGGAGCACGCCCTGCACGCGGCGCGGGCCGTAGCGGTCGAGCAGGATGCCGAGCGCCGGCTGCATCCCCGCGAAGGACATGAAATAAAGCCCGGTCATCAGGCCCAGATCGGCCGCGCTCAGATCAAAGGCGGCGACGAGGTCCGGCGCCAGCACCGCATTGACGGTGCGGAACAGGTAGCTGAGGAAATAGCCGGCGGCGAACAGCAGGAAGATGCGCGCTGCGGGAGTCATGGCGGTGGGCATCCTCGCCGTCAGGGACAGCGCGGTGCAAGCTGGCAAATGCCTTGCATGCGGTCACTTCCCACCCCAACCCTCCCCCACAAGGGGGGAGGGGAGTAGAAGGTAGTGCCCAACCTCAATCCAACTCTTCCCCGGGAAGGGGACTTAGCGCTCCATCGCGCCGTCGAACTCTTCCTTCCCCGCCGCCTTGACCGGGGAGGGATGCGGAGGGGGTGGCACGCCGTCGGCAGCTGTCTTTGCAATGCGGCGCAATCCGTCTGGCCGGTGCACAGAGCGGCGGGGACTGACGGCCCCCATTCCCGCCCCGAGGGCGGGAGAGGGGTCGTCATCTCAGATGCAGTGCACGCTCAGCGGCGGGAAGCCGTTGAAGCCGACCGAGGCGTAGGAGCTGGTGTAGGCGCCGGCCGCATGGAAGCGGACGAGGTCGCCCGATTTTAAATCGAGCGGCAGCCGGTACTCGGTCTTTTCGTAGAGGATGTCGGCGCTGTCGCAGGTGGGGCCGGCCAGGATCACCGGCCCGGTCTCGCCGCCGTCCCTCGAGGTGGTGAGCCGGTACTTGATCGCCTCGTCCATGGTCTCGGCGAGGCCGCCGAACTTGCCGATGTCGAGATAGACCCAGCGCCGCTCCTCGCCCTCGTCCTTGCGCGAGACCAGCACGACCTCGGATTCGATCACGCCGGCATCGCCGACCAGCGAGCGGCCGGGCTCGATCACCATCTCCGGCAGGTCGTTGCCGAAATGGCGCGTCATCGCCTCCATCACGGCGGCGGCATAGGCCTCGACCGCCGGCACCTCGCTGCGGTAGCGCGCCGGGAAGCCGCCACCGAGATTGACCAGCTTCAAGGGCACGCCGCGCTCGGCCAGCACGCGGAAGAGCCGACCGACCTCGGCGACCGCCCGGTCCCACTGCCCGAGATCGGTCTGTTGCGAACCGACATGGAAGGAGAGGCCGTGCGCCTCCAGCCCCAGTTCGGCCGCGCGCGCGAGCAGCCGCTCGGCCATGGCCGGGCTGCAGCCGAACTTGCGGCTCAAGGGCCATTCCGCGCCGGCGCAGTCGAGGAGGATGCGGCAGAAGACCTGCGCGCCCGGCGCGTGCGCTGCGATCTTCTCCAGCTCCTCGAGGCTGTCGAAGGCGTAGAGCTTGACGCCGGCGGCATGCGCCTCGGCGATGTCGCGCGCCTTCTTGATGGTGTTGCCGAAGGAGATGCGGTCGGGGGTCGCTCCGCGCTCCAGGCAAAGGCGGATCTCCGGCCCGCTCGCGGCATCGAAGCTCGAGCCCAGGCCCGCCAGGCGCTGGATCACCTCGGGCGCGGGGTTCGCCTTCACCGCGTAGAAGATGCGCGCCAGCGGCAGCAGGCGCCGCAGCTCGGAGTAGTTGCGCTCGATATGGTCGAGGTCGATGACCAGGCACGGGGTGGCCGGACGTCGCTCATCGAGGAAGCGGGCGATGCGGTCGGTCATTGCTTTTCGGAGTCCCCTCGGAATCGGATTCATCCAACCGGCGCGGATCAGATGCGCACGGGCGTTCGGGCGAGTCGCGGGGCTTACCCGCGTTTCCGACTCGAGAGAGGGTTCTTCCGGCCGATCAGCGCCAGATAGCTCAGCAGGATCGCCGAGCCGTCATGGCGCAGGCGCGAAACAGGTGCGGTGGCAGGAATGGCGGCGCGGCCTTGAGCCATGGCCCCGAAACCTCCTCTCGGCTGGCGACGGTCCCCAATCCGTCACGATCCAAAAGGACGCTCCCGTCGTTGCTTGGAGCCATGCGGCCGCTGCACGTGCGTCGGCGTCGACTGACTTTGCGAAATAGGGTAGTTCGCGTCCAGCCGCAAGAGGGTTTTTTCCAGTGGGGCTAATTATTAAGCCGCCCGTTCCAAAATCGGCGTTCCGCTCCTGAACTCTTCCTTGCCTTCGCGCCGACCATCCCCCAAATAGCGCTGGCCATGGCCGACTCGAAGACCGACCTCGCCGAGGAGGTGCGCCGGCGGCGCACTTTCGCGATCATCTCGCACCCAGATGCGGGCAAGACCACGCTGACCGAGAAGCTGCTCTTGTTCGGCGGCGCGATCCAGCTCGCCGGCGCCGTCAAGGCCAAGCGCGAGGGCTTGCGCGCGCGCTCGGACTGGATGGCCATCGAGCGCCAGCGCGGCATCTCGGTCACCGCCTCGGTCATGACCTGGGACTATGAGGGGCTGACCTACAACCTCCTCGACACGCCGGGCCACCAGGATTTCAGCGAGGACACCTACCGCACCCTGACCGCGGTCGACTCGGCGGTGATGGTGCTGGACGCCGCCAAAGGCATCGAGTCGCAGACCCTGAAGCTGTTCGAGGTGTGTCGTCTTAGGGACGTGCCGAT
>JAREAF010000544.1 GCA_029240475.1 Rhodospirillales bacterium
GCCGACGCTGACCGGTGGCCATCACCATATCGGCACGACTCGGATGAGCGAGGATCCGGCCCGGGGAGTGGTCGACGGCGACTGCCGCGTTCATGGCATTGCCAACCTTTACGTCGCCGGCAGCTCGGTATTCCCGAATTCGGGCAGCGCCAACCTAACGCTCACGGTGGTTGCGCTGGCGCTACGCCTCGCCGCGCACCTCGAGCAGCGCCTCGCGGCATAGAAGCGCAACCCAATGCGGCATGCGCCGAGCAAGGCGGCAGGCCGCGATCCTAGGGGCGGATCCATCCTCGCCGGGAACATTCTCGGCTTTGGCCCGTTTGTCTTGAGCGCAAGGCGCTACTCAGCCTGGCTGATCGGCCCTGCCGACGCCGATGTGAAGATTTGCGCTGTGCGGCAGGAGACCCAACCGGATGGGTTGGCCGACGCGGCGAGGATCGGCAGGCGGGCGGGCCGCGCGCGCAAGGCAGCCCTCGACGGAGTCAGTATCCAACAGGAAATGCGGCTCGCCCTGTCTGAGGGAAGGGAGAAGGCGGTATGACACTCCCCTCATTTCTCATCATTGGAGCGCAGAGGAGCGCCTCGACTACATTACACTTTTCCTTGGCGCGCCATCCGCAGATCTTTATGTCAAGAAGGAAGGAGATCAACTTCTTTCTCCGCGGAGAGGACGGTTCGCTGCCGTCCTTTGTCGATGACGAGACCACCGCCCATACGCCCCTGACGCTGGCGGACTACGAAGCGGTCTTCGCCGAAGCCGGGCCCGAGCATCGAGCTGTCGGCGAGGCAAGTCCCAGCTACCTCTTTGCCGCGGTCGCGCCGCGGATCAGAGCCGTGCTGCCGGATGTCAAGCTGGTCGCAATTCTTCGCAATCCAATCGATCAGGCAGCCTCGATCCTGTCGGTCTGGCTGGGCCGTCCGCCAGTAATCGAAGAATTGGAGGCGCGCCTGAGGAACGACGAGCTTGGTCCCAACGGTGCTCCGCCACTGGCGCGCCATGGCCGCTACGTCGATCACCTCGCACCATACTTCGATCTGTTTCCGCGTGAGAGCATCAAAATCGTGTTATTCGAGGAACTCAAACGCGAGCCCGACGCGCTGTTGGCGGACGTGGAACGGTTCCTCGGCGTCGAATACGTGCCGTTGCCTCGCCTGCACCTCAATGCGAGCGGGCCGGCCCGATCACGGTTCGTGGAGCGCGCCTTGGACGCCAAGCAGGTTGCTCGGGCGCTTTTGCCCGGCGGCGTTTTGCGCGGTCTGACCGGCGCGCTTCACCGCATTCAGTCCGCCAACACGCGGCCGGCGGCGCCGAAGATCCCCCCCGCCTTGCGGAGCGAGATGAACGAACGCTTTTATGGTGGTAGTGTTCGCGAGCTCGAGCGGCTCACGGGTCTCGACCTCAGCGTCTGGCGCCACTGCCCGGTGCCGCCGGACGAGGCCATCAACCGCCGCCAGCCTGCATTCGAGAATGCGCGCTCGCAGACGAGAGGAGCGGGCGCCGCGCTGTGATCAGGCGCGTCAGGCGCTTCCTCCGGCTGCAACTGGTCCGTAACATCGCTGCGCTTTACGGGGTCAGAGTAGTCGACCAGCTCCTGCCGATACTCGTGATACCATTTCTTGCGCGCGTGCTGGGCCCCGAGGGCTGGGGATTGGTCGCCGCAGCGCAGGCACTCGCGATCTATGGAATTGTCACGGTCGAGTACGGTTTCGAGCTCGCCGGGCCGCGCGCCGTCGCTAAAAGCCGGGACGATCCCGGGCGGCTTGGCGAGCTGATCTCGGGGATCCTGGCGACCCAGTTGCTGCTCAGCTGCACGCTTCTGCTGGCGGTCGGGGTGGTCAGCCTCGCGGTGCCCGAGTATCAGGATCAGCCCGCGTTGCTCTGGGCAGCGTTCGCATTCGCCGTCCTGCAGGGGTTCTCCCCCCTGTGGTTCTTAGTCGGCGAGGAGCGGATCCCGTTGATTGCGGCAATCGGCGTCGCCGCCAAGGTCTGCGCGACGGTCGCGATCCTCGCGTTGGTCCGCGGCCCGGAAGACGGCTGGATCGTGCTCGCCGCCTATGCCGGCGCGGCCGGGTTAAGTACCGCTGCGGGCTATGCGCTCGTGCTGCGCCGGGTGCGCCCTGCGCGACTGAGCCTCGGGCTGGTGACGAGCACCATGAAGCTCGGCTCGACAATGTTCCTGAACCGGATCGCCGGGCTGATGCACACCGCGGGCAACAGCTTCCTCCTCCTCCTGCTCGGCAATCCCATCCAGGTGGCGTTCTTCGCCGCCGGCGAGAAGCTCTGCCGCCCAATCGCCTGGATGACCCGCCCACTCAACGTCGCCTTGCTGCCGCGCCTGTCCTATCTGGTCGAGCGCAGTCCCGACCAGGCCAAAGCCCTGGCTTGTCTCAGCATCTTCCTGATGGCCGCGACCGGCCTCGCCCTCGGGATCGCGGTCGGAGTCCTCGCGCCCTGGCTTGTCGACCTGCTGTTCGGGCTGCCGGAATACCAACCGGCGGTCGACGTGCTCCGGGTCATGGCCTTGATCATTCCGATAATCGTGATCAACGGCGGGCTGATCAGCCAATGGGTGCTGCCCTACGGCCTCGAGCGCGGTCTGCTCGTGGTGACCGCATCGTTGATGGTTGTGAACGTATTGCTCGTGCTCATGGTCGCGCCACGGTTCGGCGCCCTGGGTGTAGCGTGCGTGGCGGTGTTCGCGGAGAGCTACCTCCTGGCTGGCCTCCTCCTCGTCCTGAGAATGCACGGCATTGGTCTGATCTCGCCTAGGCGTCTTAGGGGCGCTCGATCCGACGCTCGCATGGTGGAGCAGCGCCGAGGGCGTGTCTGACCCTTAGCGGCAGTGACTGATCGCTTTGCGTCGCTCCGGCTCGCCCCCGATGACGCGCATATATGGCTGTCGATCGTGAGCTGATCGTCAGGCCGTGGACGGACGAACCTCGCTCGCGCGCACCTCGAAGGTGGCAG
>JAREAF010000545.1 GCA_029240475.1 Rhodospirillales bacterium
GACCGGGTGACGCCTGCGCGCTCCTCGGCATCGGCCATCGCGGCTTGGATGTCGGCCTTCTCGGCCCTCAGCTCGGCAAGCTCCGCCTGGATCGCAGCGATGTCCTCGACCGTGGGCGCATCGGGCGCGCTCGGCGTCGACTGCTGGGCCAAGCCCGCGGGAGCGCAGCCGAGGATCAAGGCAAGGGCAAAAGCTCCGATCCGCGTGCCGCGCGCTGCCGGTCCTGCCATGCCGTCAGCTCCTGATCCAGAGATCCAGGCGTCCGGGTTCCGGCGTCGTCACCAGCGTGCCGTAATCGCGCAGCTCGAGCCCGTCATGAGTTCCCGCGAGCGCGGTCTTGAGCGCCTCGGCGGCCGACCGGTCCTCCTCGCGGAAATAGCCCACGCGCGAGCGGGAGATGGTGAACGGCATCTCATGGACCACCACGGCTTGGTAACCGGCCGTGGCGAGCGCCTCCTCGATCCTCGCCCGTTCCTCGGCCGACAGATCGGTGCCGATGCGCAGGTGGACGGTCGGGACAACGGGCGCATCAGCCTGCGGCGCGGGGGTGGGCGCAACTTCCTGCACCGTCGGCGCCGCGACGGTTTCGGGCAGCGCGGCTGCGGTCGCGACCGGCGCGGGCTCCGGTTCCTCCTGCCCCGCAAACAGCAGCACCCCCGCTCCAAGGAGCACGAGCACCGCAACGGCGCCGAGGGAGAGCGCGACGACAGGTCGGCTCCACGGGCGCGGTTCCGATGTGCGCTGGTCCGCGCGCGGCGGGCCGTCGGCCGATGGTCGCGGCTCCGCGACCTTATGCGGCGGCGCCCATTCCGCTTCCGCGAGCGGCAACGGCGCGGGCTGGGAGGTCACGTCGATGAGCATGTCCGGCGCGGCTGCGGGCGCTGCGGCCGCGAGTGAAACGTGGCGCCGCGCCTGCTTGCGTGGAGCGCCGCGGACGACCGCGCCGGGCTCAGTCCTGCGGGCCCAGGTCTCGATCATCCGGCCGGGAGGCCGATCGCGCGTTCCGTCCATGTTAGAACCACCAGCCACCCCTGCGGTGCAAGAACCGCAAAGCCGAAACTGCGCTAACTATAAAAAAATATTACGACAACGCCGCCCCGGCCGGAAGGGACTCGTTCCGCTCCTTGCCTTTAGGGCTAGGCGGCGCATGGGAGGTCTGAAAAGGCGGGCTGCCCGAGCGTCCGTGTTGCGGGCAGCCCAGTGCCTTGCTTGCGTCTAGCACCCTTACATCGGTCCGAAGGAGGTCGGGGCCGACGCAAGCGAAACAGGACCGGAACGGCCCCGTTCCGTCGGCAGACTTCGTCAGCACTTTCGCGGCAAGTTCCCCCGCCTCTGCCATTCGGGGCGATTGAGCCAGGCGCGATCTTCGGCGGTATGCATTGCGGCTCGCAAGCCTTCCAGGTCGAACAAAGCTCCGCGTGGGGCGCGCTCGGCGCAGGGCCGCATGGCTCCAACAGCTACGGCGTCAATCCTGCTTCTGTCGAAATTTGCTGTGGCAGCCCCCGCAGCCTTCCTTGCCGAGCTCCGCAAAGGCCGCCGCGATCGCTTGCTTGTCTCCGCCATCCGCGACTTCCACAAGCTCCTCGGCTTCTTCGCCCAGGTAGGTCGCCGCCTGCTCGAACCCCGCGCGATCGGTCCAGATCTCCGGTTTGGCAGCGGTCTTGATGCCGTGATTGTCGGCAAGGCTCGAACCCGCCGGAAAGACGGTCGGGATCGCCTTGGCGATCTCGGCGATTGCCTTGGCATGCTCGGCCACCATTGCTGGATCGCCTTGCCCGGTCTCCAGATAGGCATTGATCGCCTTCATGTGCTCGGCGTTCTCTTTCATCGCTTTCTGGCGCGCCTCGATCGCATCCTTCACGTCCATAGTAGCCCCGATGGTGCCGGGGCTGGTCAAAAGGCCGACGCACGAGACGACGACGAACGCGGCGGTTGCTGCCGCCAGCCTGCTTCGCACAGTCATGTGTTCCCTCTCCTGCTCGATGATCCCGCGCATGGCCCTCAGCCGATGGGATGCGATCCGGGCATTTCGGAAGACGCTGCGGGCCGGGGATTTATTCCAGCGGAGAGGAAAGTCGGATCCGGAAACTCACGCAGGCGCGCCTCACAGGGCTCAGATCTGCCGCGAACCGGATCGGTCCGCCGAGCACGGCTCAGCCAAGGACAAGGTGATAAAGCGTCGACGGACGGCGGCTATTCCTCCGGAAGGCATCCGAGCCGAAGGGCGTGGCCGGTGATCCAGGCATACGGGGCAGTGCGATTCGGTGCCCAGCACGCAGCCGCAGAGCCAGCATTCCGGTTCTGCGTCTCCGCCGCGGATATTCGGTGCGGCTGCAGCACCACTGACGCGATCTGGTGAATTGGCCATGGACGCCTGCCTGGAACACACCAACGAGGGTGCATCGGCAAGGCGCGTGCTTGGTCGCGCGCGAGCAGATCCCCCCGTCGATCAGCCTATCCCTGTCCAGAGCTGCCTGATTGAGAACGGTGGGATAGTTCGGTCCACCGTCGGATTGAGTCCGTTCGGGTGGCAGCCGAGGAGAGCCGACGCACGCCGGCGGGACAAGGTGACGCTTTAAACCGGCGAAACCGCCCGCCGCCTCAGATTCCGCAAAGAGTGGGGATGGTGCCGCAGGAGGGACTCGAACCCCCGACCCGCGCATTACGAATGCGCTGCTCTACCAGCTGAGCTACTGCGGCGCCCGAGAGGACCCCGTTTATCGGGGCTTTGGACTTGCTCTGTCAACCTCGAGTTCGGGGAACGCGCCGGCCCAGGCTTCGTTCTCCTGCGGCGACATCCCCCAGCAGAGGTCCGAATCCCATGGCCGACCGCCGCTCCGCCTCCCGTTCCAAGCCGGCCCGATCCTCCGGCAAGTCCGCACTCTTTGCGGAATCTGAGGCGGCGGGCGGTTTCGCCGGTTTAAAGCGTCACCTTGTCCCGCCGGCGTGCGTCGGCTCTCC
>JAREAF010000546.1 GCA_029240475.1 Rhodospirillales bacterium
GACGGTGTGGCCGTCAGGCCGAGGGCGCCGAGGATGAAGGCCACGGCAAGGCCGCCTTCGCCTTCGGTCAGGTATTTTATTTGCGAGATGGCAGCGATCGGGTGCCCTGCGAGTCGCTGGAGGGGGGTTTCTCGGTCCGCGGGTCTATGGGGCGGGCGGCGGGCGAACCTTGATTTACGTCAAACACGCGGGCGCGGCGGCGCTTGCAGATAGCGGCGCAATCCTGCTTGCTCCGCCCATGGACGCTCAAGATCTTCCCGGTCCCGCTTCGACCACAGTCTCCGAGGTCCGGTTGGCGAGCGTGCTCGACACTGCGGTCGACGGCATCATCATCATCGACGAACACGCCCGGATGATGATGTTCAACAAGGCCTGCGAGCGGATGTTCGGATACGAGGCGGCGGAGGTCATTGGCCGGAACGTCTCGATGCTGACGCCGCCCGAGCATGCCGAGGTCCACGACGGGTACGTGGAGGCCTACAAGCGCACCGGGCACCGCAAGATCATCGGCATCGGGCGCGAGGTCCGTGCGAAGCGCAAGGACGGGACGTACTTCCCGATTGATCTCTCGGTCGGGGAGGCAATCACGCCGGAGGGTCGGCAGTTCATCGGCATCCTGCGCGACCTGACCGCGCGCAAGGAAACCGAACGGCGCCTGACGGAGCTCCAGGGGGATCTGATCCGGCTGGCGCGCGTCTCTGCGCTGGACGAGATGGGCTCGGCTATCGCGCACGAGCTCAACCAGCCCCTGACCGCCATCATCCTCTACCTCCAGGCGGTCGAGCGCGAGTTTCGCCGCGCCAAGGACACGGGACACAGCGAAGAGGCGGACGCGCGGCGGTTCGCGATCATCAAGAAAGCGCAAGGCGAGGCGCAGCGCGCCGGGTCGATCATCCAGCGCATCCGCCAGCTCGTCGAAAAGAGGGGCCCGGAGCGCAAGGACGTGGACCTCAACCACCTCGTCGACGATGCCATCGAGCTCACCCAGATCGGGCAGGATCGCATCGTCAACGTTGTGCGCGATTATGGCGCGGACCTTCCTATGCTGCAGGCCGATCCGGTGCAGATCCAGCAGATCGTGGTGAACCTCGTGCGCAACGCCTTCGAAGCCGTAAGAGGGAGGGAGGGAGGCGAGATCATCGTTTCGACGAGCCTCGATGACCGGCACCTTCTGCTTTCGGTGGAAGACAACGGGCCGGGGATAGCGGCGGAGATGCTCGACGGCCTTTTCCAAGCCTTCAAGACGGGCAAGCGGAGCGGCATGGGGCTCGGCCTTGCGATCTCGCGCACGATAGCCCAAAGCCATGGCGGCGAACTGCTTGTCGACCCGGGCGGCAGCGACCGCGGCGCGCGCTTCGCCGTGCGCCTGCCTTTCCTGAGCGCGCAACTCAGTGCCGAGTCGGCCGCGGATGCCGGCACGCTCAAGGGGCCGCGGCCCTCGGAGCCGAAGCGTGAGGTCTAGGCGATGAGCGACGACGCGCTTCATATCACCATCGTGGACGACGATCCCGCCGTGCGGGACGCGCTGGGCACCATCTTCGAGCTGGAAGGATTCCGCGTTCGCAGCTACGCGGACGGCGACCGGTTCCTCGCCGAGTCGAAACGGGACTCGACCGACTGCGTGATGTTGGACGTCCACATGCCCAAGCGTTCGGGAATCGAGATCCTGGAGGCCCTCGGCGGCTTCGCGTATCCCGCTCCGATCTTCATCATCTCTGGCCAGGGGGACATCCCGATGGCCGTGAGCGCGATTAAGGCGGGCGCTCACGATTTCTTCGAGAAGCCGTTCGACGCTGACGAGGTCGTGGCTCGCGTCCGCGACGCCATCGCGGCTCGTCGCAGGCGCGAACAAGGGGCAGCGGGTTCGAAGCTGCGCCCGAATTTTCCTGGGGGCGAATCCTTGACGCCGCGCGAACGCGAGGTGCTTGAGAAAATCGTGGGTGGCGCCTCCAACAAGGAGGCCGGGCGCGCCCTCGGCATCTCGCCGCGCACCATCGAGGTGCACCGCTCCCGGGTGATGGAGAAACTCGGAGCCCGCAACGGCGCCGATCTTGCGCGCATCGTGTTCAGCGAGGAGTAGGCTGTCGCCGGAGCGTCCCGTTATTGATCGGGATCAAGGCGTCGCCGCCGCCGTCAGCTATGAGAGCCCGGATCACCGGGACCCAGTCCGTCATGAAGATCCACATCATCGAGGACGACTGGGGCGTGCGAGACGCCCTGGTCGAGCTGGTCCGCGAGCTCGGCTACGCGGTCCTGGCCTTTGGCGACGGTGAGAGCTTCCTGCAGGCCGACATGCCCGCGCCCGACGACCTGGTGTTGGTAGATCTCGGCTTGCCGGGTATTAGCGGCGTCGACGTGATCAAGCGGCTGAAGCGGTTACCGGCGCCGCCCCACGTGGTGGCCATTTCTGGTCAGCCGCGAGCTCAGATAGAGCGCTCCATGCGCGACCTGCGCGGCGACTCGGGCGTCCGGCTCTTGCGTAAGCCGCTCGTGTCAGAGGCGATCACGGCGCTGCTCTGAGACGATCGGGGTACGTGGTTTTCCCATCCGGAATAGGGTCTAGGGGCTTCTTCGGATTTCGGATTGACCCGCATCAAATAGCTCTTACCGCTGAAGCGGTGGGAGACAAAGATGGAAGCAGCTCGCAACGAGGCCCGGTTCAACAACGCCAAATACGACGCGGCTTGGGCCATCCGTTTCCGGCCCGAGCCGGAGGCCGCCCGCACCCGGCCGGGCGCCCATCACGTCCGCTACGCGGCGCGTCATCTCGTCATCGACGAGGGCGACGCGGCGAGGGCCGTTTACGAAGTGCTGGACGGCGGGGTGATCCTGTTCAAGCTCCTCCCCGACGGACGCCGCCAAATTATCGAGCTCCTCGGGGTCGGAGACGTGTTCGGGTTGGCGGTCGGGCCGGCGGCCTGCGTCGCGGCCGAGGCGCTCACGCCCGTGCGCCTGGCCGT
>JAREAF010000547.1 GCA_029240475.1 Rhodospirillales bacterium
GGAGTTCGCGACCACGGTGGTGGCGACCGGAAGCGGCCACGAGAAGCGAAACGTCAACTGGGCGGAGGCGCGCGGCCGCTGGGACGTCGCGAGCGGGCTCAAGAAGCAGGCGCAGATCGACGAGCTGATCGCCTTCTTCCGGGCGCGAAGGGGTCGCGCCTACGGCTTCCGGTTCAAGATCCCATGGGCGGGTGGACAGCGGCCGACTCGCTGACAGAGTGGGGTTGTTCATCCGACCGACCACTCTGGAGACGCCCATGGAAACGATCGCCGACCGCCCCGCCGAACCGACCGCCGTCCGCACCGATCTTGGCGCAATCTTCGTCTCGTTGGAACTCAGCCGTTCCAGCTGGGTCGTCACCGCGCTCCTACCGGGCGGCGAGAGGATGTCACGCCACACCGTTCCCGGCGGCGACATCGCCGGCCTGCTGGATCGGTTCTCGCAACTCTGGGGGAAGGCGCAGGCGCGCACGGGACGCCATTTCCCGATCATCGTGATCCAGGAAGCCGGGCTCGACGGGTTCTGGATTCACCGCGCATTGGAAAAGCATGGGATCGAGAGCCACGTCGTCGATCCTACTTCAATCGCGACATCGCGGCGCCGCCGCCGAGCGAAGACCGACCGGCTCGATGGCGAGACGCTGGTCCGGGCGCTTCTCGCCTTCAAGCGCGGCGAACCGAGGGTCTGCGCCATGGTGAAGGCGCCGAGCCCGGAGGACGAGGATCGCCGGCGCATCACGCGCGAGCGCAAGGTGCTGATCTGCGAACGCGTCGAGCACGTCAACCGCATCAAGGGCCTGTTCTTTGCGCAGGGCATCCGCGGCTACGAGCCATTGCGCCGTGACCGGCGCGCGCGGCTCGAGGAGCTGCGCACCGGAGACGGCCGCGATCTCCCGCCACACCTGAAGGCGCAGATCCTGCGTGAACTCGATCGGCTGGAACTGACCTTGGCGCAGATCAAGGCGGTGGAGGCGGAGCGCGATGCCGCGCTCGCCGAAGAGCCGCAGCACCGCGAAATGCCCGCGACAGCGAAGATGCTGCTGGGCATCAAGGGCATCGGACCCGAGTTCGCCGCGCTCCTGTGGTCGGAGGGGCTGTTTCGCCATTTCGACAACCGACGGCAGGTGGCAGCCTATGCCGGCCTTGCGCCGACACCATGGCAAAGCGGTGCGGTCAGTCGCGAACAGGGCGTCTCCAGGGCCGGCAATCCGAGGTTGCGGTCCACGATGATCCAGCTCGCCTGGCTCTGGTTGGGTCACCAGCCGCAGTCGGCGCTCACGCGCTGGTTCCGCGAGCGCGTCGAGCGCAATGGCGGCCGCCTGCGCAAGACAGCGATCGTTGCGCTGGCCCGCAAGTTGCTGGTTGCACTGTGGAAATACGTCTCATCGGGCGTGGTGATCGAGGGCGCCGCAATGACGCCGAAAGCCGCCTGAGCATGCCGTTCCCGACAGAGTTTCCACTACCGGCCCGGGCCTGATCAGCCCGGATCGGTTCAGGCGGGCGAGCCGCTCCAGTCCGTGGCCTGACAGGGCCGTTTTCAAGAATGGCCTCGCCCCCACCGAGCCCCGCCCGCCGCACGCGGGATATTGGTGCAGCCGTCCCGAGCGGCGACCGGATGTGAGGTTGATCGAGCCCGGCAGCGGGCCGTGTCATGCTATCGGGCGCAGGTCCTGGACCGGAGGGCATCAGCGAAGGCGCCAGGCGATGGGCTGGTGCACGCAACTCGCGTTACGCGGACACCAAGCTTGAGCATTCTAACAACCGCCGGTCTGCCGCAATCTCTTCTCCGCCGAGGAGCCCTCCATCGGACCGGCCGCGGCCCCGCCGTCGCCAGCGTGATGGGCGCGCGCCGACGGGGCCGCGGCATCCGTTGTGCCAAGGATCGAATTGTTCCCCCGTCCACTCGGCGCTCCGTGTCCTCAGAACCGAACTGTTCAGCCACACCCAGAAGAAGGGCCGTGTCCCGGCTAAGTGAAGGGATGGATCGATGAAAAAATGAATGAAAGAATACAGCTTGACACCGAGAAGCCCATGTGAGGACTGGACCGACTACAAGGCCACCGGCGAGCTGCTGGGGACAGGCGATGACGCGCAGACCCAGTTCCAGCTGGTCAAGCACTACCCGTCCGGGAGCGTGATCGAGGTCCGTACCATCACCAAGCCGGTCGCCGGCACGGTGAAGGTTTACCTGGACGATGTGGAGCAGCTCTCGGGCTGGTCGGTCGACACGACGGCCGGGCTCGTAACCTTCGGCACGGCGCCAGCGCTCGGCGTTGAGATCACTGCGGACTTCGAGTTCGACGTGCCGGTGCGGTTCGATACCGACCACATGGCGGGGACCATCGAGACCTTCCGCCTGCACCGCTGGCAGCAGATCCCGATCGTCGGGCACACGATTCTTTCCGAACCTGGGCAACGACTGCCGTTGCCGCGGGAAGGTAGTGCTCGGCACTGGCATCAGCGAGTTCAACGGATCCGCCTTTCGTTTTGCCCACATGGGCCAGGTCAACGCGCTGACGACCATCGGCACGCTCGAGCCCATCTTCGACAGTGGCATTTGCTAAGTAGCTGAAAGGGACGGCCATCGGCGCCGCGGGCAGCGGCGTGGCACTACATTGAGAGGGTGGGTCAGTCGGCGGCGAGGGGCTGGACGGTCGGCGGCAGGGCGACACCAGCGGCGCGCAGGGCGAGGCTGGCGGCGGAGCGCGGGGCGGATCGCACGAGGAAGCGCCGGTGGTCATGGACGATCTCGGCCTCGGTCAGCGAGTCGAGGTCGGCGCGGATCTCGGACCACGAGCTGTCGCGGCCGAGCGCGGCGATGCGGCTCTCCAGCTCGCTCTTGAGCACCAGGGCGAGGAAGGAGCAGAACACGTGGCCGCGGATGGTCTCGTCGAGCTTATGGAAGATCGGCCGGGTGGCGAGCAGGTGCTTGGCGGTACGGAAGGTCGCCTCCACGGTC
>JAREAF010000548.1 GCA_029240475.1 Rhodospirillales bacterium
AGCATGGCGATGAACAGCGCCATGGTGAAGCCTATCCCGCCCAGGAGACCAACACCCGTGATCGCCGCCCAGCCCACGCCCGAGGGAAGGCGGGTGACACCCAGGGCAATGGCGATGGCCACAAAGAGCGTGATCCCGACCGGCTTACCGATCAGAAGGCCCAGGAAGGCGCCGAGCGTGACGACGTTCCCGAAGCCGCCCTCGCCCCCGAGGGTCACGCCGGCGTTGAACAGAGCGAAGAGGGGCATGATGCCGTAGGCCACCCAAGGCTGCAGCGCGTGCTCGTACTCGTGCAGCGGGCTCTGCGCGCGGTCGATCACATTCTCCAGGTGATCGAGCCGGACCTCCACGTCCTCGAAGTCGGTCCCGCCGAACTCGGCGGCGAGCTCGGCTTTGAGCATCTCGGTGTCGTGCGGCCGGCCGAGCGGCACGGCAAGCGCGAGCAGCACGCCGGCCACGGTAGCGTGCACGCCCGAGGCGTGCATGAAGTGCCAGAGCAGCAGGCCGAGGATGAGGAACACCGAGGGCCGGCCGCCGCCGGAACGGCCGTAGGCGAGCGCCACAAGCCAGATCAGGCCGGTGACGCCGAGCGCCGGCAGGCTGAGGTCGCTCGTATAGAAGGCCGCGATGACCAGCACAGCGCCAAGGTCGTCCACAATCGCGAGCGCCAGGAGGAAGATCTTGAGCGAGAGCGGGACGCGTGGGCCGAGCAGCGCCAGGATACCGACCGCGAAGGCGATGTCGGTCGCCATCGGCACGCCCCAGCCAGCGATCGTGGGCTGGCCCAGGTTGAGCCAGGCGTAGATCGCCGCCGGCACCACCATGCCGCCGAGCGCGGCCACGATCGGCAGGGCGGCGCGCTGCCAGCCGGCCAGCTCACCAACCAGGAGCTCGCGCTTAATCTCCAGGCCGACGACAAAGAAGAAGATCGCCATTAGGCCGTCGTTGACCCAGTGGGCGAGCGAGAGGTGGAGACCCGCACCGCCGAGCGTGATCCCTGCCTCGACGTGCTGCATGTGCCCGTAGAGCTCGACCCAGGGCGAGTTCGCCCAAGCGAAGGCGACGAGCGCCGCGACAATCAGAATGACGCCGGAAGCGCTCTCGGTCGCGAGGAAGCGCTCCACGGGCCGGAGCAGGAGCTGCAGCGGGGCATCGCTCATAAGCACTCCATGTGAGGATGACAGCCAATGCCGGAAGCTAAAATGCCAGCTCTGCTTTAGGCTCTGTTTTCAGAGCCGGCTCGGCTCCCCCTCGCCGTCCACCTGCGGGCCGCGAGGTCTCCCCCTCAGCTCAGGCGACGACGCCGAAGACTTTCAGCACTGTGTAGACCCCGAGCAGGATGATGGCGATGCTGCTGATGACCAGGACGGCGTTGAAGAGGCCGCCGCCATGGATGCGGGGATCGGTCTCGTTCTGGCGCAGGTACCAGACGGCCGCTACCGCACCCAGGAGGAAGACGCCGGTCATCACGCCGCCGATCTGGACCATGAGCACCGGCGACTGAATGTAGAGAAAGGCGGCGCCCCAGAGGATCGGCAGAGCCACGGTGAAGATACGGATCCAGCGCAGCCGCGATTGCGTGTTCTGCCAGTCGACGAGGCCCACGACCGAGAGGAAATTCACATACATGCGCGACCAGCTCGGCACGGCGGCCCACAGTGTCGAGCCCAGCACGGCGATAGCGCCGATGAGGAAGAGGACCGCGGCCCAGGCACCCAGCGTGTCGGTGTACATGCGGGAAAGCGTGGTGATCATCTCGTTGCCCTTGGGTATCAGACCCTGGGGCTTGAGGACGGCCGCCCCCATGATGAAGAAGGCGAGCGTGCCGAAGGTGTAGATCAGCCAGGAGACGAAGGCGTCCTTGTACATGACGCTGATCCAGCCCTTGGCCCGCCGCACCCAGGCCTCGCTGCCGTCGGCCGGGCCGACATAGCGGGCATAGCCCTTCTCCACGCACCAGTAGGTGTAGAAGGTAAGCTCGTCCGCCCCCACGCCGGTGATCCCGAACATGGCGATGGCAACCCCGATGGTTCCCGCCGGCACGGTGAAGGTGAGCCCGCTCAGCAGGTCGCCGGCACTGTAGCCGTAGGGCGTGAAGGGCAGGCCCAAGGCGATGACGATGGTGACGAAGCTGAAGATGACGACAAGGATGACGGCCCCACGCTCGATCAGGTTGTAATTGTTCGAGTAGAGGAGTGCTATGGACGAGACCGCGACGATGATCGTCCAGATCGTGAGCGAGGTGCCGCCCAGGGGATCGCCGCCCAGCGGCATCAGGATGCTGAAGGCCGCGGCCGTGCCGCCGACGATGCCGCCGATCTGCAGGATCTTCGAGAGCGCCATCAGCACCCAGAGCAGGTTGATCCAGCCCACGGGCCCGAATTTAGGCGGCACCTTGTTGTAGCCGGTCAGCGCCGGCTGTCCGGTCGAAATCGTCCAGCGGGCGAGCTCGACCTGGACGGCCACTTTCACCAGTGTGCTGAAGATAACCATCCACAGAAGCGCGAACCCGGCCGTGGCTCCGAGTGTGGTCGTGGCGATGAGCTCGCCCGAGCCGACGATGGAAGCACTCAAGATCAGGCCGGGGCCCAGATGCCTGAGGCTCTCCCCCCAGCCCGTGGGGGGCTCGCGGATGCCTTCGGGCGTGAGATGGTAGGGATCGTCGTCCGGGACCACATAGGCCCCTGCGGTTGTCGCCTCTGCTGCCGTCGCCGTCCTCTCAAGCGCCACCTGAGGTCTCCCCGTCGGCTTATTGGAGCCTCCGCACCGGGCAGCCGGATGCCAAGCGAGCCTGCTTCGGGGCGGAGCGCCTTCAGGAAGGGAAACGTCAAAGGCCGTGTGATGCTCCCGCCGGCGAGGCCTTGGTCCTGCCTGGCAGTAGACCGGCTTGGTTGTTATCGGGTTGTCTCCTACCGTCCCATTTCTGGCTTTCATGGGAAAGTGTGGCAGGCTGG
>JAREAF010000549.1 GCA_029240475.1 Rhodospirillales bacterium
TGAACACCTTGCCCTGCAGATGATCCATCTCGTGCTGGATGCAGACTGCCAGCAAGCCTTGCACATCCAGAGTGAAAGCTTTCCCGTTCTGGTCAAAGGCGCGGACCTTCACCCGCTCCGCCCGGGGCACGAGCTCGTAGATGCCCGGCACCGAGAGGCAGCCCTCTTCGATATCGGATTCGCCGATCGCATCGACGATCTCGGGGTTAACTAGGACCACGAGCGAATCACGGCGCTCGGAAACGTCGACCACGATCACCTGCTTGTGGACGTCGACCTGGGTCGCGGCCAGACCGATGCCGGGCGCGGCGTACATCGTTTCCGCCATGTCGGCGACCAGCTTTTTCAGGCCGTCATCGAAGACGGTGACCGGCGCCGCCAGTTTGTGCAGGCGCGCATCGGGGTATCGGAGGATGTTCAAAAGCGCCATCTGGGGTCGGATTTACTTGCGAATTGAATAGATTATGTGGACAATCTCAGGCAGCGTATAAGCTCTGAAGCCTTTGTGCTACATTGGGGTAGACAAATCGAAATTCCAGCCGGTCCAGGAAGCCGCAAAAGGGACGGGGTCACCATGGTCCAGCAACTCTGTAAGTCTATCACAGTGCTCAGTTTCTTCCTCCTGGCGGGGGGAGTCCACGGGCAGGCGCCAACGGCGCCCCTCACCCTTAAGCCTGACGCGCCAGACCGTTATGTCGTGGTACCGGGCGATACCCTCTGGGGGATTTCCCAGCGCTATACCGATTCGCCGTGGCGCTGGCCGGAGCTTTGGGGGCTTAACCGCGAACAGATCCGCAATCCACACTTGATTTACCCCGGTTACGTGATCGTGCTGGATCGCGCCCGAGGCACCTTGTCCATCGGCAGCGCGGAAACGACGCCGACGACCCCCACGACCGCAGCCCCCGGGGCCGTCAAGCTCGGCCCGCGCATCCGCGTCGAGTCGCTCGCGCGGCAGGAAATCCCGAGCATTCCGTCCGCCCTGATCGAACCCTTCCTGACGCGCCCGCTGGTCGTCGAGCCCGGCGGCCTGGACAAAGCGCCGACCATCGTCGCCACCCAAGCCGACCGCGTGATCCTGGCGACCGGAAACTCGGCCTATGTTCGAGGCATCGGCGCCTCGAACGAGGAGAGCTGGTACGTCTATCGCCAGGGCGGCCCCTTGGTCGACCCCGACACGAACCAGACGCTCGCCTATGAAGCCATCTACCTCGGCACGGCGCAACTGACACGCCCCGGCGATCCGGCCACCGTTGTTCTGACCAGCGCCGTCCAGGAAGTCGGCGCCGGCGACAAGCTGGTCGCCGCCGGAAAACCGCAGCCGATAACCTATGCGCCGCATGCGCCCGACTCGCAGATCCGCGGTCGCGTGATCTCGATCTACGGCGGGCTCGGCAAGGTCGGCGAAGCCGGTCCCCATGCAATCATCAGCATCAACCGCGGCCGCGCCGACAAGATCGAGGTCGGCCACGTACTCGCGCTCTACAACCTGGGCGGCACTGTTCGCGATGTGACCAAGGCGGCGAATGCACCGGACGCTCGCATCAAGCTGCCCGACGAGCGCGCCGGACTTGCGTTTGTGTTTCGCGTCTTCGACCGGGTATCCTACGCGCTGGTCATGAACATCACGAGGCCTGTCAGCCCTCTGGATGTGGTTCAGACGCCATAACCACAAGCCGCGGGCATCCGCCGCGCGCAGTTCGCCTCCCGCATGACGCCCGACCCCGGGCTGGCGAGCTGGCTGCAGCTCACGCTCACCCCCGGGCTCGGCGCTTCGACCATCCGCAAGCTGTTGCGGCAGTTTGGCCTGCCGCAGTCGGTCATCGCAAGAAAGCACGAGCTGGCCGCGTACGCAGGCCCTGAAACGCTGCAGGCATTGCATTCCGAAGCGGTGCAGGCCCAAGTCGACCGCGCGCTGCGCTGGGCAGGCGAGCGCGGGCATTTCATCGTCACCCTCGCGGACGAACTTTACCCGCGTGCCCTGCTCGAGATCGCCGACCCGCCGTCCTTGCTCTACGCGCGCGGCCGCATCGAGCTGTTGCAGCGCAGCTGCCTCGCGATCGTCGGCAGCCGGAATGCCACCGCCCAGGGCGAAAGCAACGCCGCAGCCTTTGCGAAGGCGCTGAGCAATGCCGGCCTCACGGTCGTCTCTGGGCTGGCGATCGGCATCGATGCCGCCGCACACCGCGGCGGCCTCGAGGGCGCCGGGTCCACGATCGCGGTACTCGGTACCGGAATCGATGTCCTCTATCCCAAGCGCAACTTCGAGCTGGCCGAGCGCATCTCCACGCACGGATTGCTGCTGTCCGAGTTTCCCCTCGGAACCGGGCCGGTCGCAGGCAACTTTCCGCGCCGCAACCGGCTCATCAGCGGCCTCTCACAGGGATGCCTGGTGGTCGAGGCAGCCGTTGCGTCAGGCTCGCTGATTACCGCGCGCTCGGCCGCGGAACAAGGTCGCGAAGTCTTCGCCATCCCGGGCTCGATTCACTCGCCGCTGTCCAAGGGATGCCACACCCTGATCAAGTCGGGCGCAAAGCTCGTGGAATCCGCCGAGGACGTCCTTGCGGAGTTGTCGGGTTTTCGGGCGAGCGGCTACGCGTCAACCACCGGCGGCGAGGCGTTGCCCGGTACGAACGACGCTTCGGGCCTGCTCGCCCACATGGGCCACGATCCGGTGGACGTGGATTCCCTTTGCGCGCGGGCGGGGATGTCGGCCGAGCAGGTGGCCTCCGAGCTTCTGCGTCTGGAGCTCGAAGGCAGGGTCGCGGCGTTGCCCGGAGGGCTGTACCAGCGGCTCGAGAAGAGACAGTCCGGGTAAACCCTATGCCGGTTACGGCGTTATAGAAAAGGGAGGCCTTATGTACGACATCTTCGTGTTCCTGTTCGAGAACTGCCAGCAGGCCGAACTCGCGTATGACCGAGAAAGGGTGGCAAAGAAGCTCTCCGCGG
>JAREAF010000076.1 GCA_029240475.1 Rhodospirillales bacterium
CGCGCACGGCCAGCCTTTCGTGCGCACCTGGATGCATAACGGCTTCCTCGTCGTCGAGGGCGAGAAGATGTCGAAATCGCTCGGCAACTTCTTCACCGTCCGCGAGCTTCTGGCCGAATCTCCGGGCGAGGCGATTCGGCTGACGCTGCTCTCGGCCCATTACCGCCAGCCGCTGGACTTCACGCGCGAGGGCTTGCGCCAGTCGCGGCACGCGCTGGACCGGCTCTACACGGCGCTGCGCCATGCGGCCGATGTTCCGGCCGCGGTGGCAGAGCCGCCCTTCGACGTGGTGGCCGCGCTCGAGGACGATCTCAACACGCCCATGGCGATCAGCCATCTGCACGAGCTGGCGACGAAGCTGAACAAGGCGGCCGGCTCGGCCGAGCGCGCGCAGGCCAAGGCGGCGCTGCTTGCGGCGGGGCGGCTGCTCGGGCTGCTGCAGCAGGAGCCGGAGGCCTGGTTCCGTTGGCGGCCGGAGGGCGCCGCCACCCTCGACGAGGCTACGATCGAGGACCTGATCCGCCGTCGGCAGGAGGCGCGCAAATCGCGCAACTTCGCCGAGGCCGACCGCATCCGCGACGAGCTTGCGGCCCAGGGCATCCTGCTCGAGGACGGCCCCCAGGGCACGACCTGGCGGCGCAAGGACTGACCTCCACTCCAGCGCGATTTCCCTTGCCGGCCTCGCGCACTTGGTCTAGTTAACCGAACAGTTAAATAGGAGGCGGGCTCTTGGACCCATCCCCCCAACTGCTGGACCGCGCCTTCTTCGCGCTCGCCGATCCCACCCGCCGGGCCATCATCGAGCGGCTGGCGGAAGGGCCGGCGACCGTCGGGGAGCTGGCGCGGCCGTTCGATATGTCCCTGCCGGCCATCTCGAAGCATCTGACGGTGCTCGAGCGCGCGCGGCTCATCCGGCGCGAGCGGGAGGCGCAGCGGCGTCTTTGCAGCCTGGAACCCGAGGGTTTGCGCCCGGCCCTCCATTGGATGGAGCGCGCCGAGGCCTTCTGGACGGAGAGCTTGGACAGGCTCACCGGCTATTTGAGCCAAGAACAGGAGGAGTTGAGTCATGGCACAGGCCGCAACGCGCGAAAGAAGCCAAAGGGCCGGCGCAAAGGGAAAGTCTGATCGCGAACTGAAGCTCGTCCGCCGCTTCACGGCAAAGCCCGAGCAGGTGTTCCGCGCCTTCGCCGACCCCAAGCGCCGTGAAGTGGTGGGGGCCGAAAGGAGTCACCATTCCGGTCTGCGAGATGGATGTGAGGCCCGGCGGTCGTTGGCTGACCACGATGCGCTCCTCGGATGGAGACATGACCGTCAGCGGGGTCTATCGCGAGATCGATCCGCTCTCCCGGCTGGTCTTCACCTGGGCTTGGCACGGCGACGGCAGGCGCGGCCACGAGACCGTGGTCACCATCGAATTGAAGCCGCACGGGGCCGGCACCGAGCTGACCCTGACGCAAGGGATCTTCGACAGCGCGCAGTCCCTCAATGCGCATCGGCAGGGCTGGTCCTCCAGCTTCGATTGCTTGTCCGAGTATCTGCGGGGGTAGGGGGCGGGACCGCCTCCGGCGAACTGTGCTGTTCTTCTAACTCTGCCTTTGAGGGTCCCGAAGGGGAGCTTTTCGCAAAGCTTCTTCAAGGGGGGAGGGAATTGAGCCCTGCTGTCCTTCTCGCGCCCACCCGTGCTATTCGCAGCGTGCCATGCGCCCGCTCGATCTGCTCACCGCGCTGTTCGTCGCCCTCGTCTGGGGGCTGAACTTCGTCGTCATCAAGCTCGGCCTTGCCGAGCTGCCGCCGCTGCTCTTCTCGGCGCTGCGCTTCACGGTCGCTGCGCTGCCCTGGATCTTCTTCGTCGGCGGGCCGCAGGCGCCGTGGAGGATCATCCTCAGCATCGGCTTGTTTCTCGGCCTGCTGAAATTCAGCGCGCTCTTCATCGGCATGGATCTGGGCATGCCGGCGGGGCTCGCCTCGCTCACCTTGCAGGCGCAGGCCTTCTTCACGGTCCTGTTCGCGGCGGTGTGGCTGAAGGAGCGGCCGACGCCCCGCCACTTGATCGGCATGGCGGTCGCGTTCGGCGGGCTGGCCCTCATCGCCCTCGATTTCGGCGCGGCCCCGCAGAGTCTGGCGGGCCTCGGGCTGGTCGTCCTCGCGGCCGCGTTCTGGGGCATCGCCAATCTCTTCATGAAGGAAGCGCGCGGCGTCAATGCGCTCAACCTGATCGTCTGGGTCAGCCTCGTCCCGCCGCTGCCGCTGCTGCTGGCCTCCCTTGCCCTCGACGGGCCCGAGGCGGTGTCCGCCGCCCTGATCGGTCTCGATTGGACCGGCGTCGGCGCGGTCCTCTATATCGGCCTCGGCGCGACCATCGTCGGCTTCGGCCTGTGGGGACGGCTGCTGCGCCGCTATCCCGCAGCCGTGGTCGCCCCGTTCTCGCTCCTGGTTCCGATCTTCGGGATGAGCTCGGGCGCGCTGCTGCTGGGCGAGCCGCTGAGCCCCTTGCGCATCGCCGCCGCCGGGCTGGTGCTGGCGGGCCTCGCCATCCTCGTGCTTCCGGCGGGCGCTCTCACGCCGCAGCGAAAGGAAACGCCGGAGGGCTCGCGAGCGTCCTAGGACTGGAGAGATGCGGCAGGCGACCACCGAGATCGAGCAGCGGACCCCCGGACGCGGCCTTCACCCCGTCACCGGCCCCGTGCGTCGGTGGGCTGAGGGCCAGGGATTTGCGACCGGGCTCCTGACGCTGTTCCTGCGCCACACTTCGGCCTCGCTCCTCATCCAGGAGAATGCCGACCCCGACGTGCTGGCCGATCTCGACGCGTTCTTCTCGCGGCTGGCGCCGGACGATATGGCCCTGTACCGCCACCGCGAGGAGGGGCCGGACGACATGCCCTCCCATATCCGCGCGGCGCTCACGCAGACGCAGCTCTCGATCCCGCTGGTTGAGGGCACGCTGGCGCTCGGCACCTGGCAGGGCATCTACCTGTTCGAGCACCGGCGCGCACCGCACCGCCGCCGCATCCGTCTGCATCTGATCGGAGAGTGATCCGGGACGGAGCGCCTCAGCCGAGGCTCTCGGCTTCAGCCCGCTTTTCGGTGCGGCCGGACTCCAGGGTGGCGTTGACCGCGGCCACCACCTGATCGCCGGAATAGGGCTTCGAGATGGTCGCGTAATCCTCGATCTCGCCCGCGCGGGAGATCGCCTTCGTGATATGGCCGGAGGCAATGACGATGCGAATCTCCGGCCGCCGCTCGCGGGCGATGCGGGCGAGGTCGAGCCCATTGGGCCCATGCGGCAGGATCAGATCGGTGAACAGAACGTCGATGCGCGGCTCGGAGGCCAGCGCCTGCTGGGCCTGGTCGCCATTCGTGGCGATCACCGTCGCATAGCCCGCTTCATTCAGGGCCAGCGCCGCGCTGGTGGCGATGATGATCTCGTCGTCGACAATCAGCACCGTGGGCGATCCGCCCTTCGCGGCGGCGGCGGCCGGCTCGACCAGCTTGGGCCGCCATGGCCGCTCGTCCCCGGAAATCCGGCGCTCGGGCGGAGGCTGCAGCGTCTCGACGGCCTCCTGCGCCGCCGCCTTGGGCAGCCACAGCCGCACCGTCGTTCCGTCCCCGGGACGGCTCGAGATCTCGATATGTCCCGCGGATTGCTTGACGAAGCCATAGACCTGGCTCAGCCCGAGGCCCGTGCCCTTGCCGGGCGGCTTGGTGGTGAAGAAGGGATCGAAGACGCGCTCGATCACCTCGGCGGGAATGCCCTGCCCGGTATCGATGACCGAGATGGCGACGGCAGGACCCTCCACGGTCCCATGCCCCCCCACGGGCGCATCCTCCGTGCGGATGGTCAAGGTGCCGCCTTTCGGCATGGCGTCGCGCGCATTGACGACCAGGTTGAGGATCGCCGCCTCGAACTGCGACCGATCGATCAGGCACTCGGCGCCCACGGCGCGCAGGTCGAGCTGCAGCTGGACGCTGTGGTCCAGGCTTTGCGGGATGAGGCGGTTCAGCTCCGTCAGGGCGTCGTTGACGTCGATCCGCTCGGGCTTGAGGGTCTGGCGGCGGGCGAAGGCGAGGAGCTGCTGCGTGAGGGTCCGGCCGCGCTCCACCGCGCCGATGCCCGAGGCGATCAGGCTGGTCAAGGCGGCGTCGGATGTGACCCGCCGGGCGACGGTTTCGAGTATGCCGACCAGGACGCCCAGGATGTTGTTGAAGTCGTGCGCCACCCCGCTGGTCATTTGGCCGATCAGCTCCATCCGCTGCGACTGCTGGATCATATGCTCGCGTTCGCGCCGTTCACGGATCTCGCGCATCACCAGCCAGGCCAGGAAGGCGGCGACCGCAACGCTCCCGGCGATGCCGCCGATGATCAGCGCCGCTCCCCAGCGGATGGGCCCGTCGATCTCGCGCGAGGGAATGGCCAGCTGCACCGACCAGCCGCTGAGCGGTCCGGTGTCGGCCACGAGATAGGCGGGGCTGCCCTCGAGCGTCGACCCCTTGAGCCAGGCGGAGCCGGACTCGCGCAGAGCCTGTTCGATCTCGGCATTCGCGGGGCGTCCGATCCAACTCTCGTGATTGCGGCTGCGCGCGACCACGGTGCCCGTGCGGTCAGTAACCGTGGCGATCCAGCTCCGGGGCCAGTCGCCCGAGCCCAGCACCTGAGTGATCGCCTCGGCGCGCAAGCCCGTCCACAACACGTACCGCAACAGCCCCTCGCGCAGCACAGGGATGCGGATCTGGATCAAGGGCGCGGACCCCAGGCGCGGGTTGCTCGCGAGCTCGGCGACCTGCGGGGCCGGCGATCGCGCCATGTCCTTCAGTTCCGATGCGCCAATCAGCTTCGGCAGGAAGGCCGGGTTGGCTGTGATGCTGGTCAGGTTCGTCCCGGTGCGCGCATCCACGAGGACGAGCTGCGCCCAATGCGGCTGCGTGGTCGCGACGCGCTGGGCCTCCTCGCGAAACGCATCGTAGTCGCCGCTGTCCAGGCTCTTGGAGGCGGCCAGCGCCTCCAGCGCGGCGATGCTGCGCTGAAAGGCCGAGTCGACATGCTCGACGAGCTCGGCGACTTCCGCGCGCGATCGCGCCTCCAGCGATTCGCGCTGGCGTGTGACGGCGAGGCCGGCGAGCACGACGGCCGTGGTGAGGACCGGGATGGTGACCGCCGCGACCAGCATGTAAAGCGGCGTGCGCAGTGTCTTCACGGTCGATCGGCTCCGGCTCGAATGCGTCGGCTCAATTCCGACAGCCATGGTAGCATTCCCGGCGAGAGCCTAATCAGGTCGAGCCGGGCTAGGGAAGTCAGCGGGCCGGACGGCCGAGCCGGTCTTGGGCGGTGTAAGCCGGAGGATCGCTGGCCGGGAAGGAATCCTCGGAGGCGGCTTCGACGGCATCCTCGCCGGGGTCGGAATGGGGAAGGGCCTCCACGGGGCCGGACACCGCCTGTTCATAGAGAGTTTCGCGGGTTCGCGCCTGGCGCGCCTGGCTCATGCGCCAAACATAGGCGACGCCGGCGGCCGTCAATAGCACCGGCAGCGCGATGCGCAGCATGCTCTCCAGCCGCCGTTCGGTCTCGGCGCGGTCACGCTCCCACATCATCGATCCACCTCTTGCATCGGTTTCGGCTGGCGCGGGGCCGCTCGCGGCTCCACCACCGGAAAACGCCTCATGAGGCTAGGCTGTTGCGCTATTTCCGCCCGAGGACCTCGATCCCGCCCCAATCCTCCGGCGGCGGCAGGCGCATATAATGGCGGGCGCGGTCGATCAGCAGGGCGGCCGGGGCATCCTCGGCGCCTTTGAGCGCCGAAACCCGCTGCAGCGCCGAGACGGCCTCCGCCCAGCGCCGCTCCCGATACAGCGCGAGACCGCGCTCATAGGCCGCGATCCAGGCCGCGACGGCATCGCCTGCCGTGCGGGCCAGGGCGATCAGCTCATAGACCTTGGTCGAGCCGGAGCGCCCATAGACGGCGACCCGGTCCAGCTCGCGCGCGACGATGCGCGGCCCCGCCGCCGCGCGTGTGGCCTCGCCGATAATGATCTCCGTGCCGTAGAGCTTGTTCAGCCCTTCGAGCCGGCTGGCGAGATTGACCGCATCGCCGATGACCGTGTAGCTGAGGCGCTCCTCCGAGCCGATATTGCCCACCAGCATCGGCCCGGTGTTGAGGCCGATGCGGATCGACAGCGCCCGCGCCTCCTC
Source organism: Rhodospirillales bacterium (assembly GCA_029240475.1). Lineage (GTDB taxonomy): Bacteria > Pseudomonadota > Alphaproteobacteria > JAREAF01 > JAREAF01 > JAREAF01. Next base: position 6,185 of record JAREAF010000076.1, read on the forward strand.
GGGCGCGGCAGCGCGCAATGCGCCGGTGATCTCGCGCAGCCGCAAGGCCGCCCTGCAGGCATTGGCTGCATGGTCCGAATCGGGCAGCGGCGCGCCCCAGAAGGCCATCACCGCATCGCCGATGAACTTGTCGATGGTGCCGCGCTCGGCGTGAATGGCCGCCGACGCGCGGCTGAGATATTGGGTAAGGATGGGCACGACGGCGCTGCCCAGGCGCTCGCTGAGCCCCGTGAAGCCGGCGAGGTCGGTGAAGAGCACGCTCAGGACCTGCTGCTCGCCGCCGGGCCGGGCCTCGATCCCGCGCGCGACCAGCGTGCGCACCAGCTCGGCCGGAAGATATTTGCGGAAGGAGGCGAGGCCCGCCCCCATGCGCACCAGGGCGTCCGAGAGCTCGTCCAGCTCGGCGATCGGCGAGGGGCGGCGGCCGATCCGCTCCGGCCGAAACGCCTGCACATGCGCCAACTCGCCGGCGATGCGGCCGAGCGGTCGCACAACGGCCGTCTCCGCGATCAGAGCGGCGGCGCCGATAGCCGCCAGCGTGAACAGCACGAGCGCGATCAGAAGCCGCTGCCGGTTGCGCTGAAACGGGCCCAGGAAATCGGAAGCGGGAATGGCGGTGGCCACCGACCATTGGCCGAAAGCGAGCGGCGTGACCGTGACGAACCACTCTCCGCCGAGATCGCCACTCTCTATGGTCACGGCCTGCGCGGCCGTGGGGGCGGAGCTCGCCTGTCCCTTCGCCATCGCCTGGCCGATCGCCGCGAGCGCGACGGACTGTTCGGCTGCGACGCTTTCGATCGGACGCATCTCGGAGGCGAGATAGGCGGGCCCGCTGGAGGCCGCGAGCACGCGTCCGGCCTCGTCCAGGATCGCCGCCCCGCCGCTCTTCCCGATTGCGAGCCCCGATAGGAAGTGCGAGAGGCGGTCGAGCTCGATCACCGCGTCGATGACGCCGGCGAACGCGCCATAAAGATCGAGCCGGGTCGAGAGATGCAGCGCGGCGGCGGTGCGGGTGGGCAGCACCTCCGACAAGGTCCAGGCGGTGCCGTCCGTCGTCACCGCGCGCTGGTACCAAGGCTGCGCCCTGGCCGAGTAGCGCGTGGTCTCCAGGATCCGTCGCTCGAACATGACGTCGCCGGGGATGGCATGATAGCTGTCGATGCGCAGCTCCGCCGGCCGGCGCGGGCGATGCCGGACCTCGACCATGCTGTAGCGCCCGTCGCCCAGCGTCTCGGCCCCGAAATAGTCGCCGTTCGGGAAACCGAAGGCGACCCAGGAGAGCGCGGGCTGCGAGCGCAAGAGCGACAGGAACACATATTCGCGCTTGGCCTCGTCCTCGGCGGCGATCGCGCCCTGGAAGAGGATCGAGCGCAGCGCCTCTTCCACGCCGGTTGCGTTGGTGAAGAGCGTGTCCAACTCATGCTCGACCGAGGCCACGATCTCGCTGTTGAGCTGCCCGGCGATGTCGACGATGTTGTCGCGCGCGGTGCGCGACCAGCTCCAATGGACGATGACGGCGGTCAACAGCACCGCCGCGACGACGAGGCCGGTCAGCACCAGGCGCAGGCCGACGCGCCGGCGCACGGGCGCATCGAGCCTCACGGCTGTCGCGAGCTGCATCGCCGGTCCTCCGCCGGGTCAGGTGTTCGGGCCGGTGATGAGGCGCGCGCCGCGCTGGAAGGTGAGATAGGCCCAGAGCCAGTCCAGCAGCACCGCGACGCGGTTGCGGAACCCGATCAGGAAGTAGATGTGGACCAGCCCCCAGAGCAGCCAGGCGAACCGGCCGTTCACCCTCAGCCAACCGAAATCCGCGACCGCCGCCCGCCGGCCGATGGTCGCCATGTTGCCCAGGTTGCGATAGCGGAAGGGTCCGGGTGCGGGGCGATCCGCCAGCCGCGCCTGGATGAGCTTGGCCACGTATTTGCCCTGCTGCTTGGCCACCGGCGCGACGCCCGGCAGCGGCTTGCCTTCGGCGTCGAGCGCGTGGGCGGTGTCGCCGATCACGAAGATCTCGGGGTGGCCGGGCAGCGTCAGGTCCGGTTCCACCATGACCCGGCCGGCGCGGTCGCGCTCGGCGTCCAGCCACTTGGCGGCGGGAGAGGCGGCGACCCCCGCGCCCCAAATGATGCAGCGGCTCGGGATGCGTTCCTCGCCGAGCTGCACCCCGTCTTCATCGCACGCCGTGACCGGCGTGCCGGTGCGCACCTCAACCCCGAGCCGGCTCAGCGCCCGCTCGGCCTTCTCCGATAGCTTGGGCGGGAAGGCGGTCAGAATGCGCGGCCCCGCTTCGATCAGAAGAATCCGCGCCTGGCGCGGGTCGATATGCCGGAAGTCGCGCGCGAGCGCCATCTTGGCGAGCTCGGCGATGGCGCCGGCCATTTCGACGCCGGTCGGGCCGCCGCCGATGACGACGAAGGTGAGGAGGCGCCGACGTTCGGCCTCCTCGGCGGCGATCTCCGCCTGCTCGAAGGCGAGCAGGATGCGCCGACGGAGCTCGGTCGCGTCGTCGATCTTCTTCAGCCCGGGCGCGAACCGCTCCCACTCGTCATGGCCGAAATAGGCGTGCCGCGCGCCGGTGGCGACGATCAGATAGTCGTAAGGCACGCGGCGGTCCTCCAGCACCACCTCGCGCCGTTCCTTGTCGATGTCGGCGACCTTGGCCAGCAGGACCTCGGCGTTCGTCTGGCCCCGGAGGATCGCCCGGATCGGCGTGGCGATGTCGGCCGGCGAGAGCGCGGCCGTCGCCACCTGGTAGAGCAGCGGCTGAAACAGGTGATAGTTGCGCTTGTCGATCACCGTCACCGCGACCGGGGCCTTTTTCAGCCCGGTCGCGGCGGCAAGCCCGCCGAAGCCCGCGCCGATGACAACGACGCGCGGCAGCCGGCTCGGCTCATCGGCGGTCGACAGGCTCGTCATCTCCACTCGTTCGGCGCGCGGCATGGCGGTCATGATTGGCCCCTCCTCAGCGCGAAAACAAGGCGGGGGCGATGAGGCGGTCGAGCGAGATCGCGCCCGGACCGCGGGTCAGGATCAGCAGCAACAGCGCAGCCCAGGTCAGGTGCTCGGCCCAGCTCTGCGGATAGACGAAAAGCTGGATCACCAGGACCATGCCAATGAGCGGCAGGGTTGCCAAGCGGGCGAACAGCCCCAGGACCAGCAGGACCGGCATGGACAGCTCCGTGGCGGTGGCGAGCGGGGCGGCGATCTCGGGC
>JAREAF010000550.1 GCA_029240475.1 Rhodospirillales bacterium
AGGGCCGCCGATCGCTCTTCGGCAACGCCAACAAGGGAGGATGAGCATGCGTCGTGTCACCGCCGCCGCGCTTCTGACGGGCCTCTTCGCCGGCTTTGGCCCGGCGCAGGCGCAGACCGAGATCATCGGAAGCATCTGGTTCCCCGACACGCATCCGCTGACGAAATACGGCTATCTCGACTGGTCGAAGCAGGTCGACGCCGCCTCGAAGGGGCAGCTCAAGATCAAGGTCTTCACCGGGACGGCGCTCTTGCCCCCGAACGCGCATTTGAGCGGGCTGCGCGACGGCATCGCCCAGATCACCTATCACGCCGGCACCTACACCCCGGCCGACCTCCCCGAGGACAACGTCGTCGCGATCCTCGGCATCGGGCTCAAGAACAACGTCGCGACGGCGGCCGCGGTCTCCGACTTCTACATGAACGATCCCGCGATGCGGGACATGTTCCGCCGGCACAAGATCGTCTATCTCGGCGGCTACGCGACCCCGCCCTACGTGCTGATGTGCCGGACGAAGGTCGAGACGCTCGCCGACATCAGGGGCAAGAAGATCCGCATGCCGGGCGCCGTGCACTCGGAATGGGCGAAGGCGGTCGGCGCCGTGCCGGTCAACGTCGCCTCCTCAGAGATGTTCACCGGGCTCGAGAAGGGGCAGCTCGACTGCGCCGCGAACGCCGCGAACGACATGAAGAGCCGTTCGCTCTGGGACGTCGCCAAGCACGTGACCGACATCGACCTCGGCTCCTACTATGCCGGCTGGCAGCACGCGATCCAGGGGCCGACCTGGCAGAAGCTCAAGCCCGAGCAGCGCCGGGTCCTCCTCGACACCATCTCGGACGCGATGATCGAGACGGCGCTCGGCTACACGGCCGATGCGGAGGGTGCGATGAAGGAGGCGCCGAGCAAGGGCGTGACGATCACGAAGCCCGCCGCCGACCTGCAGAAGGCGCTCGACGAGTTCGTCGCGACCGGCGCGCGCGACCTCGCGCTCAAGGAAGGCAAGGAGCGCTTCAAGCTGAAGGATCCGGAAGGGCTCGTGCAGCGCTTCGAGGCGACGCGCGCGAAATGGGGCGAGCTCTTCAGCAAGATCGACATGAAGGACAAGGAGGCGCTGAAGAAGGTGCTTCGCGACAACCTCTACAGCAAGGTCGACGTGAACGGCTACGGGTCCTGATCCGTCCTGCCGCTCGGAATGGCCGGGCCGTCCCGGCCATATTTCTTGCCAGCGATGCTCAGTCCATGAAGCGGACGAGGACGAGGGACAGCCAGGGGAAGAGAATCAAGAGCGTCAGCGTGATCATGTCGACGGCGAGGAACCACATCACGCCGCGGAAGATCGTCGTGAGACTCACCATGCTGCCGAGCGCCGCCTTGATCACATAAACGTTGAGGCCGACGGGCGGCGTGATCAGCCCCATCTCAAGAAGCTTCACGATCAGGACGCCGAACCAGATGAGGTCGACGCCGGCCTCGCGGGCAACCGGCAGGACGATCGGCGCGGTGAGAAGCAGGATGCCGATCGCGTCGAGGAAGCAGCCGAGAAACAGATAGAGCGCTGCGACCATGAGCACGACCGCAAGCTGGCTCGAGCCGAGCGACAGCAGCTGCTCGGAGAGGTAGGCGGGCACGCCGCTGAGCGCCATCAGCCGGGCGAGCAGGACGGTCCCGATCACGACCATGAAGATGCTGGCTGTTCCGGTGAGCGTCTGGAACACCGAGACGCGGATGACCTCCCAGGTGAGGAGGCGGCGCGCGGCCGCAAGGCCGAAGGCGAGGAAGGCGCCGACCGCGCCGGCTTCCGTCGGCGTGAAGATGCCGAAGAAGATGCCGACGAGGACGCCGACCATCAGCACCGGCAGCGGCCAGATGTCCTTCACGGCCTGCAGGCGCTCCTCGCGCGAGAAGGTCTCCTCGACCGGCGGCGCGAGCGACGGGTTGAGCTTCACCCGGATGATGATGCAGGCCGAGAACATGAAGGCGGTCAGGATGCCCGGAATGAAGCAGGCGACGAAGAGCTTCGCGATCGAGACCTCGGCGATATAGCCGTAGATTACGGTGAGGATTCCTGGCGGGATGAGGTTGCCGAGGGTACCGCCGACTGCGACGACGCCGCTCGCGAGCCCCGGCTCGTAGCGGTGGCGCAGCATCTCGGGGGTCGCGATGCGCGCGAAGGCGGAGGCGGTCGCGACGCTCGAACCCGACGCCGTGGACAGGAGCGCGCAGGCGAAGATGCTCGCGACCGCGAGCCCGCCGGGCAGCCAGGAGAGGAAGATGCGCATGGCGCGGAAGAGGCCGCGCGACAATCCCGCCGCGGACGCCACGTAGCCCATGAGCAGGAACATCGGGATCGCGGTCAGATTCCAATCGCCGACGAAATTGAACGGCACCGCCGTGACGATGCCCCAGGCGGCTCGCATATTCAGGATCGCGGCGATGCCGAAGAACGAGACGATGCCGAGCGCGACGCCGATCTGGATGCGGAGCGCGATGAGCGCGAGGCCGCCGCCAAGCGCGAGAAGGCCGATCGTGAGCTTGTCCACGGCGGCGCCTCAGACCGCTTCCTCGATCTCCGGCGCCGGCGGCACCGGGTCGAATGAGGGATCGGTGAACCCCTTCCAGGCATGGAGGAGCGAGACGAGAAGCACGGCGACGAAGCCGAGCGGCAGGGCGAAGCGCGCCGGCCAGATGGTCACATAGGTGGAGCCCATCATGATCTCGTTGATGCGCCAGGCGTTCACCGCGTCGAGCCAGGTCTGGTAGGCGAGGATTCCGAAGAAGACGGCGCCGACGAGCTGCCCGAGCCCGTACACGATCTGCTGCACGCGCTGCGGAAACAGCCGCACGAGGATGTCGGCGCTGATGTTCTCGTGCCGCAGCTCCACGAGCGCGAGCGGCAGGAACACCACCAGGACCATGTGATAGATCGAGCTGATCTCGAGGTT
>JAREAF010000551.1 GCA_029240475.1 Rhodospirillales bacterium
TCGTCTAGGCTTAGCGCCAATGCGAAGGAAATTGCCCTGATCGCAGCCCGCTGGTGGGGTTTCCACAATGTGGAGCGCCCAATCCTGGCCGATGCAACCACGCCACGCCAGAAACTCAGCGAGAATGCGGGTTTATTTTTTACAGGTGGGGTCGACTCCTTCGCCAGCCTCCTTCGTAATGAGGCCCAGGTGACACGCTTGGTGAATGTTGTCGGCTACGACATCGACCTGGAGGACAAGGCGCGCATCGAAAAATCGATTCGCCAACTCAGGCAGGCCGCGCAGGAATTCGGCAAGCAACTCATAATTGCTGAGACAAATCTACGCTCCCACACCATTTTTAGCAGTGTAGGCTGGCGCGTCACTCATGCGGCGGCTCTAGCCGCCATAGCCCATCTACTTCCGCAGGAAGTTGGTAAAGTCTTCATCGGCAGCTCAGATGTACCTCCCCCGTGGGGCTCCCATCCAACTCTCGACCCTCTCTGGAGCACTGAGGCGGTGGAAATAGTCAATGACGGATCGGAGCTGAAACGCCTTGATAAGGTCCGTATCGTCGCAGGCAATGAGGTCGCGCTTAGATTTTTGAAGGTTTGTTTTAAGAATCGCTCAGAGGATCTCAATTGTGGGAGGTGTGAGAAATGTGTTCGCACCCAAGCGCAGCTTCGGGCGGTTGGAGTTTCCGGCACTCTCGATGCATTTCCAAGTGGACCGATACAGGGCCTGATCGAAGGTCTGCCATACACTGTCCCTGCCGTTTTTTCTCAGTGGATGGACATCAGGAACAGAATCGATTCAAAGCAAATCAGATCGTCCATTGATTCACTGCTCCGAAGATCGCGTCGTAAGGCAATCTCCAGAAAGATAAAGGCCTACTGGAGAAACGCAGTGGCTCGAACTGGAGCGTGAGAGCGGCACGATGCATTCAGCTGCCGATAGTCCCGCTCTGGGCTGTTGGGACGGCGCCCCATTCCGTTCACACCGGCGGCGCGCCGCTTCCTAAGTCCGTCACACCTCCGGGCCCCAGGTGTCGGACAGGGCGAAACCGTGTATCAGGTGATCGTCCAGCCCGCGTCGTAGTTCTTCGCGACCGTAGATGTGGGCGCGGCCGGTGATGCGCGGCAGCACCGCCTTGCGTTCCCCGACGATCGTCTCGCCGATCGCCTCGGCGGTGAACTCGCCGCCGATGATGCTGCGCGATGTGCGCACGTCGCCGGCGCGGACCTCGCCCTTCGCGTGCAGCGCCGCGAGGTTGGCCGAGCTGCCGGTGCCGCAGGGCGAGCGGTCGACGCGGCCAGGCTTCAGAATCGTGCAGGTGCGGATCGCGCCGTCGGCATCGCGGCCGCGGAACATCACATAGGCGATCTCCGTCTGGCGCGGAATTGTGGGATGGCTCACCTCGACCTGCTCGGCGAGCAGAGCTTTGAGTTGGATGCCGGCTTCCGCCAGCGCGCGCGCCTGCCGCGGCAGGATTTCAAGGCCGGTCTGCCCCACATCAATCAGCGCGTAGAACACGCCGCCGAAGGCGATGTCCGCCTTGATGCTTCCCCAGTTCGGGGTGGCGATCTTCCGTTCAAGCGCGAGCGCGAAGGCCGGCACGTTGTCGATGCTGATCTCAAGGCAGCGCCCGCCTCGGCAATGCGCCCGAGCGATGACGAGGCCCGCGGGCGTATCGAGGCGCACGATGGTCTCGGGCTCGATCATCTCGACCCGGCCGGTCTCCAACAGCGCCGTCACCACGCACATGGCATTGGAGCCCGACATCGGATGCGCGCGGTCGGCCTGCAGCACCATGAAGCCAGCATCGGCATCCGCACGGCAGGGCGGCAGGACCAGATTGACCGTCATCGCCGCGTGCGCGCGCGGCTCCAAGGTCACGAAGCGGCGCAGGCTGTCGTCGACCTCGTTGATATGGTTCATCTTGTCCAGCATCGTCGCGCCGGGAATCTCCGGCGCGCCGCCGACGAGAACCTTGCCGATCTCGCCCTGGCAGTGGACAAGCAGCAGCTCGAGACTGTTCTCCCAACCGACCATGGAACCTGTGTTCGTCATGAGCAGCGCAGGCGCCCTCGTCACGCCCGCAGCGCGGGCTCGAACACGGCGCGGAACGCGGCCTTCTCCTCGGCGCTGAGGCCCAGCAGCGGACGCCGCGTCTCGCCGCAGTCGAGGCCCAGCAGCTCGCAGCCGTATTTCACCTTCTGCACGAATTTGCCGGATTCGAGATTGGTCATGACGGGATAGATGGCGCGGGCGATGCGCTGCGCCTCGGCCAGATCGCCCCGGGCGAAGGCGTTGTAGAACTTGACCACCGGCGCGGCGAGGCAGTTGGCCGGCCCGCAGATCCAGCTGGTCGCCCCCCACAGGAAGAAATCCAGCGCCTGGTCGTCCGAGCCGCAGGACAGCTCGAGCCGCCCGGCATAGCGCTTGTTGATCTCGATCGCGCGAATGAGATTGCCGGAGCTTTCCTTGATGCCGAGGACGCGCGGATTGTCGGCGAGCGCGTCCATCACCTCGTAGCCAATCTCGACGCCGGCGCGGAGCGGGAAGTTGTAGAGCACGATGTCGACATCCACCGCGTCGAGCACGGCGCGATAATGCGCGAGCAGCTCCTCCTGCGCGGGCAGGCAGTAATAGGGCGGCGGCAGCAGCACGGTCTTGTAGCCGAGCTTGGCCGCCGCTTCGGTGTGCCGGATCACCTCGCGCGTGGAACCGCCATTGGTGCCCGCGATCAGCGTGCCGCGGTTGCCGACCACCTCTTTGACGCAGGCGAGCGCATCGGCCCGCTCCTCGGGAGTCATCGCGTAATACTCCCCCGTCGAGCCCATGGGCACGAAGCCGTGCACGCCGGCCGCCAGCTGGTGCTCCACCACCTCCGCCAGCCGCTTGAAGTTGATCTCGCCCTCCTCATCGAAGGGGGTCACGAGCGCGGGAAGGATGCCCTTGGG
>JAREAF010000552.1 GCA_029240475.1 Rhodospirillales bacterium
CATGACCGATCTGAAGCAGATGCCCAACCAGCGGGCGTGAGCGGAGCGGAACGTAGTCTTCTGACTACCGCCCCATTCCTCTCCTTCGAGACGGGCCTTCGGCCCTCCTCAGGATGAGGAATGGGGCTAGCCCGCCCGCCTCCTCACCCTGAGGCGAGAGCGGAGCGAGCCTCGAACGAGCGGAGGCGGGGCTTGCTCAGGATGAGGGCGAGCCGCAGCTGAAGAAAAGTGCATTACTTCGCAGTTTGGCACGGCGTCACCTGAATGCTTGAACTGATCCTCCAGACCAGCGTCAACGCGCTCGTGGCAAGCAGCTTCACCGCGCTGGTCGCCGTTGGCCTCGTGCTGATCTTCGGCGTGATGGGCATCGTCAATTTCGCCCATGGCGAGCTCTACATGGTCGGCGCCTTCTCGGTCTGGTACCTCACCAGCGCGCTCGGCTGGCCGTTCCTCCTCGCCGTGGCCGCCGCGATCCTGATCGTGGCCGCGATCGGCGCGGTGATGGAGCGCCTGCTCTTCAAGCCGATGCGGACCAACCCGCTCGGCGGCCTCATCATGTCGGTCGGCACCCTCTTCATCCTGCAGGTCGCCGCGCTGGAGTTCGGCGGCGGCACCGGCCGCGCCAAGCATGTGACGCCGCCCTGGCGCGGCGTGGTGGAGGTGTTCGGCATCGAGGGCGTCACCGTGCCGATTCAGCGGCTCGCCGTCATCGGCATCTCGGCGCTGCTGCTGGGCGGCCTCTGGCTGTTCCTGCACCGCACGAAGGCGGGCTGGGCCTTGCGCGCCTGCGCGCAGGACGCCGAAGCCGCGGCGCTGCAGGGCATCTCGATCGACCGCTACGCGCTCCTGGCCATGGTGCTGGGCGCGGGCCTCGCCGGCGCGGCGGGTGCCGTGATGGCCCCGCTCCTGCCGGTCGAGCCGTCGATGGGGCATTCGGTGATCGTCACCGCCTTCATCGTCATCATCGTCGGCGGCATCGGCAGCGTCGAAGGCGCCGTGCTCGCCGCCGTCATCTACACCTTCTTCGACACCTTCGTGACGACCTTCGTCGATGGCACCATCGCCAGCATCCTCGGGCTCCTGATCATGATGCTGGTTCTCGTCGTCAAGCCGACCGGGCTCATGGGCGTGCGGGAGAAGGTCTAGCGATGAACGCGGCCGCCCGCCCGATCGGCGCAGCCCTGCTCCTGGCGCTCGCCGTCTGTGCCGTCCCGTTCCTGGTCAAGCCCTACCAGCTCGATATCGCCATCTTCCTCTTGATCAACGTGCTGGTGGTGGTGAGCTACCGGCTGGTGACGATCACCGGCGAATGGAGCCTCGCGCATGTGGTGATGATGGGCGTGGGGGCCTATACGAGCGCCCTGCTCGCCAAGCGCATGGGCCTGGATTTCTGGCTGTCGATGCCGCTGGCTGCGCTCTTCACCGCGGCGCTCGCCTTCGTGCTGAGCTTCCCCTTGTTCCGGATGAAGGCCTTCTATTTCCTGATCGGCTCCTTCGCGGCGGGGGAAGCGATCCGGCTGACCTGGATCCGCTTCTACGACCCGTTCGGCGGGCCGAAGGGGCTGAAGCTGATCCCGGCGCCCGAGCTGTGGCTGCCCTGGCTCGAGGAGCCGCTCAATCTGGGGCGACCGCTCAATTACTATTTCCTGACCGCGATCATCGTCACCCTGTCGCTGCTCGTCCTCTGGCGCGTCGAACGCTCGCGCATCGGGCTGACCCTGCATGCCATCCACTGGCGCGACGTGCTCGCCGAATCCGTCGGCGTCAACACCTGGCGCTACCGCACGCTGGCACATGTGGTGGCCAGCTTCTTCGCAGCCATCGCCGGCGCGCTGCTCGCCCATTATGTGGGCGCGGTCACGCCGACAAGGTTCGGCCTGCACATCATGCTCTATGTGCTGGTCTGGGTGATCGTCGGCGGCACGCGGACCTTCTACGGGCCGATCCTCGGCGTGGTCACGCTCTCCATCGTCGACGAGTTCATCCGCGAGTTCGAGGAGTACCGCCCGCTGATCTACGGCGTCATCCTGATCCTGACGGTGCGCTTCCTGCCGCAGGGGCTGGAGAGCATCGTCCTCAGGGCGCTCGCGGTAATCCGCGCGCGCGATGCCCGCATCAGCCAGCCGGTCGCCGGAGATTAGGCACCAGCTGGGCGGCCGCGAGCAGGCGGCGGCGCAGCTCCGGCTGGCCTTGGGCGAGCGCCAGGAAGCGGTCTGCGCCGACCGGAACGGCTTCGTCCGGTGTGGCTCGCCCGTCCGGCCGACCCTCGATCCGCGCAATGTTTTCGAGAATGGCGAGGAGCCCCGCCTCGCGCCAGCCGAAGGCGTCGCGCCGCAGGGCCGCCGCTTCGTGCAAATTCGCCAGGGCATCGTCCTCGCGCCCGGCCTTCGTCAACGCGATCGCGCGGTTGTTGAGGGCCACGGCGCGACCGGCGCCCGCCAGCCGCAGATGCTCGGCCAGGCCGACCGCGCGATAGACCGCCGGATCGCGCTTGTGCTTGCGGAAATGCGCGGGCGTGCTCCGCCCGCCGGCGAGCGGCAGTTCGGTCTCGGAGAGCCATGCGTCCACAGGGCCCCACGCATCCACGGCCTGCCGACCGGCGTCGTCGGCCGAACCGCCCGTCACCAGAAGCGACACGAGCTCGAGCCCGGCGCAGACGGGCTCGGCAAGCGGCGGCGCCCAGCGCTCCCGCAGGGCCGGTATCGCCCGCTCCCGCCACAGCTCGGCCGCGCGCCGCTCGTCTCCCCGCTCGAAGGCGCGCGCCGCTTCGATCAGCAGGGATTCGCCCGCCTCGTCCTCAGGCGCCGAGATAGGCGCGTCGGACATGCTCGTTCTCGTGCAGCATGCGGCTCTCGCCATGCAGTGCGACCGCGCCGGTCTCCAGCACATAACCGTAGCGGGCGAGGCGCAGCGCCAGCTCGGCATTCTGCTCGACCAGGATC
>JAREAF010000553.1 GCA_029240475.1 Rhodospirillales bacterium
GTGGCGCTGATCGACGCGTTCTTGATCGCCATCATCATCGGCTTGACTCTCTACTCCCACGGGCGGCGCGAAGCGCGCGAGGAAAAGATCGACCAGACCGCGGAGCGGTTTCAATCCGACATCGACAACGTGCTGGCCGAAGCGTCGGTCGTGCTCGCCGTCGACCGCGGTAGCCGCCCCGCGCTGCTGGCGCGCGGTGTCGAGCGCCTGGTCGACCGGTTCGAGCAGAACTCGCAAGAGCTCCTGACCCGGCTCCGCGTCGAGCACGACCGGCTGGAACAGTTAGCGACCCGCCGGGAGCGCGAGTTCGCCGATTTCGGTGTCTTCGCTTCGGGCATGCGGGCCGGGGCCGAAGAGACGCACCGGCTCCTGGTCGAGCTGCGCCAGGTCTCCTCCGGGTTGTCAACCGCGTTAGAAGACCTGACCTCTGAGGTGAGCTCGTCAGTTGACCAGGGCCGGACGTTGCTGAAGGCCGTGCAGGGGTTGGAGCAGCTCACGGTAGCCAACCTGCAGAGTGATCAGACCCTGACGCGGCAGATCGCGACGGCGGCCGAGGCGCTTGTCGAGGCCGCGGATAAAGGAATCGCCGGCGCCGATGCCGCCGCGCAGGCCTCGCGTGTCGCCACCGAGGCGGTGCGCGGCATTGGGGCCATTGCCCAGGATCTGGCCTCGAGCCAGACGCGTGTCGAGCACGCCGTCGCCGCCGAAGCCGAGGCCAACAGCCGCTTGGCCGAGGCGATGCGCGGCAACGCCGGTGGCATCGCGGCCAGCGCCCGCGCCCTAGACGAGATCGAGGGTGGGCTGAGCGGATTGCGCGACGAGTTCGGCCGCCTCGCCTCGGGCACCGCGGGACAGGCCCAGACGCTGAGCAGCCTGCTCGAGGAGCAGGCATCGATCGCGACCGGTCTCTCCCAGGTGGCGCGCGATATCTCGACGATTTCCATGCGCACCGCGCAGCGTCAGGACGAAGTTTCGCGAGATGTGGGGACGCTGGTCGAACGGCTCGAACGGGTCATCCAGGGTCTCGGTCGCGGCGCGGGAATCGAGGTCGAGGAGCCCGCACCGCCAGGTCGCCTGGATCCGGAGCGGCTCTGGCCGCGCCGTCGCTCCTAGGCGGATGATCAGACAGATCTGGATCGCGGTTCGAATAGGCATCTGTAGGGGCGACGCCTGTGTCGCCCGCTCCATGCCGCCACGCGCTGACTTCTCATGAGACGGCGGCGCACCAACGCGGGCGGCCAGCGAGACATGATCGCGCTCGGCGGATGGATCTTCGCCGATCTGCTGCTCGGTCTGGCGATGCTCTTCTTCACCGCGAACACCGTTGGATCTCCGGCGCCGACGCCGACACCGTTACCGACGCCGAACTTGTTGGCCACCTCTCGCGCCACGATCGCGTCCCTCTCCACCGCGCAGGCCCTCGCCGCGGCCGATCTCGCGGCACTCGATGCGGTCGCGACCGCGGAGGCCATCTCCGCCGCGCGTACCGCTGAGGCGCTCAACGCGGCTGTCGCGGCCCGGGAAGACGAATTGGCGACCGCAACTGCGCAGGCGGCCGCGTCGCTGGCAACCGAGGCGGCGCGCTCGGAATCGGAAATCGCCACCGCCGAGGCACGGGCCACTCAGGACGCACTGCTCAACCAGCAAGCGACCGCGACCGCCGCCGCGCAAGCGACGCTGGCCGTCATGAGCGCAGAGGAGCGCGCCACCGAGGCGGCGCGGGCCACGAGTGCCGCGCTCGCCGCCGAGGCCACACTTGCCGCCTATGCGACCGCGCAAGCCGCCAGCGATCAGAGTCTCGACGAGCTGGCGCGCGAGGCCGCCCAAGCCGCCGCCTTGGCGACGGAGGCCGCGATCTCCGCCCAGGCCACCATCGACGCCCTGGCGACGCGCGAGGCGGCCCAGGCCACCGAGGCGGCGAACGTCGCGGCCATTGCCACCGAGAACGCGGCCAGCGGCGCCAACGCCCTGGCGACCGCCCAGGCGGAAGCGGCCGCGCGCGCCACGGAGGTGGTGGCGCTGCAATCGCAGCAGGTCAACGCCCAGGTGACGGCCACGGCCCTGGCGGTGGTGGCCGCCAACTCCGTGCTCGATCCCAACCGCCAGACGATTACCATCGGCACCGATCTCGAGGGCATGCTGGCCAACGACGACGAGGCGGTGGCGGATGCGCGGGACGCCTTGAGCACCGGGTTGTCCCGCTACCCGGTTGGCTGCCGGGCGGGGTTTGCCCTCATCAGCGGCAAAGCGGCGGAGATCGAGCAGGGGGTGGAGCTGGCGCGTCGCGTCGAGGCCCTGCTGCGCGAGGTGCGCCCCGAGGTCTTCACCGAGGCAACGGGCGTGGAGTTGTTCGCGCTGCCGAATACCCAGCCCTTCGGGGAAGCCTCGATCGACATCTTCTTCTATTCCGGCTGCCAGCCGATCGGGTAGGGATGTCTGGTGAGTGGCGGCGATGTTACGATGCCTCCGTCCCGCCCCCGCTGCCCGCGCCGGCGAAGAGGGCAAGGGACGAGTCGATGATCGCCCCTTGACGCCTTTGCTATCATTTGGGAAGTATTAGGCGTCCCGGACGGGACGGGAGGAGCGCCGCGTGGCGAACGCAAGTGCAATGGAGATTACGGACGCGACTTTTGAGGCCGAGGTCGTGCAGTCAGACAAGCCGGTGCTCGTCGATTTCTGGGCGCCATGGTGCGCGCCTTGCCGGACGGTGGGCGCCGTGCTCGACCAGCTCAGCGGCGAGCGCGACGACCTGAAGATCGTCAAGATCAACATCGACGATAACCAGGATCAGGCGCTGAAGCACAGCGTCCTGGTGCTGCCCACGGTCGTTCTCTACGTGGGCGGTGAAGCGGTCGGCAAATTGCAGGGTGGCGTGCCGCCGACGGCGATCGCGCGATTACTGCAAGAGCACCTGCCTGCCGATGCGCCTGGCGCGG
>JAREAF010000554.1 GCA_029240475.1 Rhodospirillales bacterium
CGCGAAAACCCGACCCGCCCTGGTCTGACGTCACGCTCGCGCCGATCTGTCCTGCCAGCGCATCGACCAGCAGGAGCGAGAAGCCGGACGGCATCTGCCCGTCCGCAATTCCGTCATGGCTGATGCCCAAGCGAGCGGCGTTCGCGGTCTTATGCAAGCGGAGCGCCAGCGCACCCGAACGCCCATCGGCGAACCCATGATCCAAGGAGGTGCCGATCAGCTCGTTCACGAGCAAGGCCAGGGGCACCGCGCGGTCGAGATCCATGTAGACCGGCTCGAGATCCAGACTGAGCGCAATCCGCTCGCCGTCGCCGCGTCTGCTGAGCAGGGCTTCCGCGACCGAGTGCAGGTAGACGGAGAAGTCGATGCGGGACGGCTGGTCCGACCGGTACAGCAGCTCGTGCACCAGGCTCATGGCGCTGATGCGCGCGACCGAATCCTCGAAAGGCCGGCGGACCTCGGGAGCCAGCCTGGCGGCCTGAAGCTGCAGCAGGCTGGTCACCACCTGAAGATTGTTCTTCACCCGGTGATGGACTTCCCGATAGAGCACCTCTTTATCCGCGACGGCTTCGGCGAGGCGTTGATTGGCGCGCCGCAGGCTGTCGGTATGGGCGCTGATGCGCTCCTCCAGCCCATGCCGCACCCGCTCCAGCTCTCCCACCGTCACTTCCGCCTGCCGGGTTCGCGTGAGCGCCAGCCAGCTCCAGCCGAGAATCGACAGCAGGGCTGCGGCACCTACGAGCAGGTAGCCGAGAACGTTCACGCGGGCCCATTGATCGGTGATCGGCTTCAGCGGCACGTCCAGTCTAACGAACAGGTCCAGTGGTTCGATCCGGTGAAAAACGACAAGGACGCGGTCGCCCGAACTGGCGGGGGCCTCGTAGACGCCCGAATCGGCTCTGGATGCGGCCTCTGAGAAGCGCACGTCCCGGGCAGTTTCGGTCTCAGTCTGCTCGGCCGGCGCCCCGACGATCACCACGCCGTCGCCCCGCATCACCGAAGCCGGGATGGCCCCGCCGGCGCGGCTCAGGGCCTGCCGGAACGGCTCGGGCGAGACCGTGACGGTGACGAAACCGCGAAAGCTGCCGTCCGGCCGCTCCAGCCGACGGCTGAAGACGAGCGACCGGGACGAGGTGTAGCGGTTGCGCTGCACGATGCCGAGATACAGCCCGGGGTCCTTGTCGCGCTGCGCGGTGAAATAATCGCGGTCGGCGGCGCTGAGCGGAGGCGCGGGAAATTGGTGCGTCGACAGGATGGCCCCTCCGTCCGGTCCGCCGAACCAAAGCGACTCCAGAAAGGGCGCGCTCCGTCCAAGATCCACCATCTGCTCCCAGACCTCGCGCGAGGAGGCGATCGGCTGGTCGCCGGGACCGGCAAGCTCTATCGCCCGCGCGAAGATCACATCCACGACCGAGATGATCCCGCCGATCTCGGCCGCGATCAGAGCCGCGCTGTGGCGCGTCCGCTCCTCGGCATCCTCGATAGCGGCTCTGCGGTCGGCGAGAGCCACGGCGATGGTCACCGCCACGGCCAGCAGGATGGCCAGCGCGGATGCGAACTGCAGCACGCGGTTGCCGAAGGCAAAACCGGCCGTTGGCCGGCTGTCATCTGCGGTCTGATCCATCGCTGAAGCCTTGGCGTCGACGTTTTCCTGGCCGGGGGCGCCGGTTTAGGTAACCCGCGACGGCCGCTGGTGTCGAGGACTTGGAGCAGGCTCGTCCGGCAGAGCGCGCTGCTGCTGAACAGGCCGGGATCCGGCGTTCCGCCCCGGCAAGCGGACGGCCGCGCCTACAAAAAGCATTGCTCCCACTGCGTCTCCTTGGCGCGCGAACTTCCCGTGTAAGTTGGTCTGACGTGGGACCTCCGTGGGGGTTGAGCTTGGAGGAGAGGGAATGAGGACATGGCTGCTCGCGGCCGCGCTGGTCGCTCTGCCGTTCTCAGCACTGGCCGGGCCCTGTGGCGGCTCGTCTTATGCCGCCGCATATACCGCGCCCGATTGGCCGGCGCTCGGAAAGACTGACAACTGGCCCAGCAGGTTCACCTCACGTGGCGGCCAGGGACAAGGCGCCGAGGTCGGTCACCTGACCTTTCTGCCTTTCGGGGTGAACGGCTCGCCCTTCGTGCAGGGCAGTTGCACCAACTGCGGCGCCGCATCGATACAGCTCGAGCCGCACAAGGGCTCAGCCGTCAGTCAGAAAGTCGTAACGCCGAGCGGGAGGGTGAACCAAACCTGCAAGGGTGGCTCCGATTGCGAGTTCTACGAATAACGGCGCGTTAGAAAACGATGCTCCAAGGCCGCCTCGCGCGGCCCTTTTTTCACACCCGCGCCGTCGGTGGCGGCGGCGAGTGGTGACCCCGGCTGGGCTTGAACCAGCAACCCTCAGCTTAGAAGGCTGATGCTCTATCCAGTTGAGCTACGGGGTCGGTCGCGCGGGACTTAATGGCTCCACGGGATCCTGCGGTCGAAGCGGAAGTTGTCGGCGTAGCTCTTCGGCTTGACCGGGCGCTCCTTCGGTTCCTCCACCACATAGGAGATGCCATGCCGCTCGGCATAGGCGACGGCTTCCTCCCTGGTGGGGAAGTGCAGCGTGATTTGCCGGCGCGTATCGGACGAGCTCGTCCACCCCATCAGGGGCTCGATCCCGCGCGCGGTGGTAGCGGCAAACTCCAGAACCCACTGGCGCGTATTGGCCAAACCGGACTGCATGGCGCTCTTCGCAGGCTGGCGAATGATCGCCCGGGCAACGCGCGTCTCCACGTCGGCAACGCTCCTTATATATAGAGAACACGATCGGCGGGCTGGTCGGGGCGACTGGATTTGAACCAGCGACATCCTGCTCCCAAAGCAGGCACTCTACCGGACTGAGCTACGCCCCGAGACCCGAAGCGCCTGGAAAATAAGGCCTCCGCGGCCGGCCTGCAAGTCGGCCC
>JAREAF010000077.1 GCA_029240475.1 Rhodospirillales bacterium
CATGAGCGCGCGCTGCCGGGGCTGCGGCGCGCCGGCCAAGCCCGGGCCGGCCTGGCGTTGTCCCGATTGCGGCGAGCGGCGCAGCATCGCCCATCCCGAGCTGGACCGGCTCTCGATTGCGCACATCGATTGCGACGCCTTCTACGCCACCGTCGAGAAGCGCGACGATCCCTCGCTGAGGCGCAAGCCGGTGATCGTCGGCGGCAGCCATCGGGGCGTGGTCGCCGCCTGCTGCTATGTGGCGCGCCTGTCGGGCGTGCGCTCGGCGATGCCGATGTTCAAGGCGCTGAAGCTCTGCCCGGATGCGGTGGTGATCCCGCCCAACATGGCCAAGTACCGCGCCGTCGGGGAGCAGGTGCGCCAGCTCATGCTGACCGCCACGCCGCTGGTCGAGCCGCTCTCGATCGACGAGGCCTTTCTCGACCTGACCGGAACCGAAGGGCTGCATGGCGGCCCTGCCGCGCGCACGCTGGTCCGCCTCGCGCGCCGCATCGAGGAGGAGATCGGCATCACGGTGTCGATCGGGCTCGCCCCGAACAAGTTCCTCGCCAAGATTGCCTCCGATCTCGACAAGCCGCGCGGCTTTGCCGTCATAGGCAAAACCGAGGCGCGGGAATTCCTGGCCCCGCGGCCGGTCGGGCTCATCTTCGGGGTCGGCGAGGCGATGCGGCGCCAGCTCGCCGCGCGCGGGGTGGTGACCATCGGCCAGCTCCAGCAGATGAGCGAGCGCACCCTCTCGGCCGAGTTCGGCGCCATGGGACGGCGGCTCTACCGCTTCGCGCGGGGCGAGGACGACCGCAAGGTGGATCCGAATGCGCCGACGAAGAGCGTCTCGGCGGAAACCACCTTCGACGAGGACCTCTCCGCCAAGGAGGCGCTCCTGGCCGAATTGTGGCCGCTGGCGCAGACCGTCGCGCGCCGGCTGAAGAGCGCGGAGCTGGCCGCGCAGACCGTGGCGGTGA
The DNA here is from genome assembly GCA_029240475.1 of Rhodospirillales bacterium. GTDB lineage: Bacteria > Pseudomonadota > Alphaproteobacteria > JAREAF01 > JAREAF01 > JAREAF01. The sequence continues at coordinate 963 of JAREAF010000077.1, forward strand.
AGCTCAAGACGGCGGATTTCCGCATTCTGACCCGCCACCGCCGCCTCGCCGATCCGACGCAGCTCGCCGAGACGCTCTACCAGGCCGCCAAGCCGCTGGTCGAGCGCGAGGCCGATGGGCGGGCCTTCCGGCTGATCGGCATCGGCGCGGAGACGCTGGTGGAGGGCGTGCTGGCGGACCCGCCCGACCTCCTCGACGCCCGCACCGCCCGAAGCACCGGCATCGAGCGCGCGATCGACCGGGTAGAGGCGGAGCTGGGGCCGGGCCTCCTGATGCGCGGCCGCGGCTTCAAGCCGAAGGAGCCCGGCTGATCGATCAGCAGCCCGGAGGGGGCAGCTTCTCCAGCTGCTTCAGGATCGTCCGCACCGCGAAATCGCCATATTGCAGCACGAGATCCTCTGCGACGCCGTTGCGGTATAGCCGCAGATTCTGCTCGTGCTCGGGCTCGAGCTCCTTGCTCCCGTGCGGGAAGAAGGCGAGGCCAAGGCGCCAGGACGGTACGCCGGCAAGATCCTTCGGTGTCTTCTCATCGGTGGGAGCGTCGGTGCGCTTTCCCATGATCACGCCCACCCCGAACAGGCCCTGCTCGTCCGACCCGTCGAAGACCTCGCTCCAGAAGAGGTGCTCCCCAGCTTCCGCCAGCTCCAGCACCTTGATCGTGTGCGCGGTCGGGAACAGGGTGCCCGCCGGCAGCTCGACCTCCCGGCGCTCCGGCTCGGTGTAATGGGCCGCCCCCGCTTGGCCGGGCCCTTGCAGCTCGGCCGAGCCGCGCAGCGCCTCCTGCTCCTGCCCGTCCTGCATGCGGCGCACGAAGAAGCCGTATTTCAGCCCGTTCTTGGCCTCCCAGCTGTTGAGCGTCCAGCCGAAATCGGTGCTCTCGCCCGTCGAGTAATAGACGGTCATCGCCATCTTCTGAGTGATCGACCAGCCATCGCAGCTGTCCCGCCATTCGAACATCATGAAGCCTTCCACGTCGGCGATGTTGCTGCGGCCTTCCGCCTGGTCCAGCTCCATCTCGTAGACGGCGCGGTGCGGCAGAATCTCGGCCCCGGCCGCGGCCGCGGGGACGGCCGGCAGAGTTGCGGTCGCGACCAAGAGGGCGCAGCCAAGAGCACGCGGACGTGTCATGTGCCTATGGGATCCGGCTGGGGGGACGGCGCGATGAGACACAACGGGTTCGCAATTATGTCATGCCGCCGGCCGCACCGATAGTATCGTCCCGGCCGGTTTTGCCTACCCTTCGCCGCAACCGCCGACCGCAAGAGCCGAGAGCCATGGCCAAGAAGCCCGTCGTCCTCGTCACCCGCAAGCTCCCCCAAGCCGTCCATGAACGCCTGAAGCGCGACTATGAGCCGCGGCTGAACCTTGAGGACCGGCTCTACAGCGGCGAGGACCTCGTCCGGCTGGCCGAAGGCGCCGACGCCCTGCTGCCGTGCCCAACCGACAAGCTGACGGCCGCGGTGATCGAGAAGCTGCCGGCGTCGATCAAGATCATCTCGACCTTCTCGGTCGGCTACGAGCATATCGACTGCGCCGCCGCCAAGGCGCGCGGCGTCCTCGTGACCAACACTCCGGACGTCCTCACCGACGCGACCGCCGACATCACCATGCTCCTGCTGCTGGGGGCCGCCCGCCGCGCCTATGAGGGCGAGCGCATGGTGCGGGAGGCGACCTGGTCGAGCTGGGCGCCGACGGGCATGCTCGGGACCCACGTGACCGGCAAGCGGCTCGGCATCTTCGGCATGGGCCGGATCGGCCGGGCGGTGGCCAAGCGCGCGCGCGGCTTCGAGATGCAGATCCATTACTCCAACCGCCGCCGCCTGCCCGCCGACCAGGAGCACGGCGCCGTGTTCCACGAAACCGCCGAGGACATGCTCCCGCATTGCGACTTCCTGTCGATCAACTGCCCGGCGAGCGCCGAGACCTATCATTGGCTCAACGCCGAACGCATCCGGCTGCTGCCGAAAGGCGCGATCGTCGTCAACACCGCGCGCGGCACCATCGTCGATGACGAGGCGCTGATCGGCGCGCTCAAATCGGGTCATCTCGCCGCCGCCGGGCTCGACGTGTTCGAGAACGAGCCGAACATCAATCCGAACTACCGGCCGCTGCAGAACACCTTCCTGCTGCCGCATCTGGGCAGCGCGACGACCGACACGCGCAACGGCATGGGCTTCCGGGCGCTCGACAATCTGGATGCCTATTTCGCCGGCAAGACGCCGCCGGACCGGGTGGCGTGATTCAGAAGTCAGAAGACAGAAGTCAGAAGTCAGATTCAATGCTTGCTATCTGACTTCTGACTTCTGATCACTGACTTCTGAATCACGGCGGCGGGTTCGTCTCCAGCTCCGGGCGGCGGCGGGCGATGTAGTCCTCGATCGCCTCGGCGACGGCCGGGTCAGTCGCCGGCGGCTCGTAGTCGGCCAGGAGCTGCTTCCAGATCGCATTGGCGCGCTCGGTCGCGGTCTTGGCGCCCGCTTCGCGCCAGGTCTCGAAGTTCCGCCAGTCCGACAGCATCGGCTGATAGAAGGCCGTCTCGTAGCGCGCCAGCGTGTGCGCCGCGCCGAAGAAATGCCCGCCCGGCCCGACCTCGCGGATGGCGTCGAGCGCGAGCGTGTCCTCGCTGACCTCGAGCGGCTGCAGGAACTCGGCCATCTCCTGCAGAAGCTCGGCGTCGAGCACCATCTTCTCGTAGGAGGCGACGAGCCCGCCTTCGAGCCAGCCCGCGCCGTGATAGACGAGGTTGGTGTGGGCGAGCACCGTGGCCCAGAGCGACATCGATGACTCATAGGCGGCCTGCGCATCGACCGCCGTCGCGGAATTCACGTTGGAGGAGCGGTAGGGGAGCCGATAGCGCCGCGCGAGTTGGCCGCCCGCCAGCACCGCCTTGGCATATTCGGGCGTCCCGAATGCGGGCGCTCCGGTGCGCATGTCGACATTCGAGGTGAAGCCGCCATAGACCGCCGGCGCGCCCGGCCGGACCATCTGCATGAAGGCGATGAGGCCGATGGCCTCGGCATTCTGCAGCGCCAGGGCGCCGGCGAGGCTGACGGGGCTCATCGCGCCCGCGAGCGTGAAGGGCGTCACCACCACCGGCTGGCCGTGGCGCGCCATCTCCATCAGCCCTTGCAGCATCGGCCCGTCGACCCGACGCGGCGAGTTGGTGTTGACGATGGTCAGCAGCCCCGGCCGGCCGGACATCTGCTCCAAACTCAGCCCGCGCGAGATCGAATTGATCGCGATTCCGTCGGCGATGCGCTCGCGCCCCAGCGCCGAGGCCTGCCACACCCGGTCGGTCAAGAGGGCGTAGCTCTTGTAGACGTCGAGGTGCCGCGTCGCCGCGGGCTGGTCGATCGCCGCGACCGGCGCACCGGCCAGGAGATGGATGGCGTTGAGGCTCTGCGCCAGCTTCAAGAGCTCCTGCAGGTCGGCGAGCGTCCCTGGCCGGCGGCCGCGATCGAGGTCCGAGCAGTTCGGCGGGCCCGCGACGGAGCTGAAGCAGATGGCATTGCCGCCCATCACGAGGTTGCGCTGCGGATTGCGGGCCTCCAGAGCGAATTGGGAGGGGGCTTTGGCGAGCCACTCCAGCACGAGGCCGCGGTCCATCCGCACCATGCGGCTCTCCGGGTCGATCCGCGCGCCCTCTCCGCGCAGGATCTCCAGCGCCTCATCATCCAGGAACTGCAGGCCGACCTCTTCCAGGATGCGCAGCGAAGTGAGGTGGATCGCCTCGATCTGGTCCGCGCTCAGGATCTCCAGCGGGGGATAAGGGCTGCGCAGCAGCCGGAACGGGCGCTGGGAGATGCGCGCGCCGTCCTTTCGTTGCGACCGCCGTTGGGAGAGCCGAGCCATGCGGAGTCTCCTTGTCTTCTCGCCGCTCAGGATAGCGCGAAACGGCAGCGGCGATCTGTCCTCTCCTCAGCCCTTCCCCTGGAGCCGCATCCTGCATAGCGTTCGACCATGCTTCTGCGCCCGCTCGTATTCGCCGGATTCCTGCTGTGCGCCGCCGCCGTCACCCAGGCCGAGGAGCGCGTGGGCGACATCCGCATTCTCGCCGCCTGGGCGCGCGCGACGCCCGGCCCCACCGCGGCCGTTTATCTCGAGCTGCGGAACGAGGGCAGCGAGCCGGACCGCCTCACCGGCGCGTCCACGCAGTTGGCCAAGCGCATCGAGTTCCACGAGCACCGCAGCTCGGCCGGGGTCATGAGCATGGCGGCGGTGCCGGAGATCGTGCTGCCGCCGCACACGACCGTGCGCCTCGCGCCGGGAAAGGTGCATCTCATGCTCTTCGGCTTGGGGCGGCCGCTGAAGCCGGGAGACCGGTTTGCGCTGACGCTGAGGTTCGAGCGGGCTGGCGAGGTCGAAGTCGAAGCGCTCACGGGCGGAGCGGGAGCGCTCGAGGCGCCTCACGATCTTGATTGAGCTTTGAGGCGGTGCAGCATTAAATTGCGCGCAAACTGCACCGGTTTGCCAAAAGATTGTGAATTACGCAGGTCCACCGCAACGAGCGGACCCGGACGAGGAGCTGGAGCCTCCCGCAGCCCACGAGCGCGTCCTGCCCCAGCAGCTCGCCATGATCCGTGCGGCGATGCCTGCGGCGCTGGTGGCGCAGATCGGCATGGTCCTGGCCTGCCTGATCGTCCTCTGGACCGGGCCGGCGCGGGGCCCGGCGCTCGCCGGCTGGGCGGCTCTGGCCATCCTGGCGACCCTCGCCCGCGGGATGCTGCTTTGGCGCTGGCCCAGCCGACCGGTCGCGGTCGCTGAGGCGGCGCGCTGGCGCCGTTTGGCCATCACGGCGGCATTCGTGTCGGGCTCGATCTGGGGAGTCCTGCCCGTCCTCGTTCAGGGCCAGGCCGCCATCGAGCAACAGATGTTCCTGGGCGTCGTTTTGGCCGGGATGTGCGCCGGCGCCCTGGCCGCGCTCGGTTATCTGCGGATCGCCTTCTACGCTTTCGTGCTGCCCGCGCTCCTGCCCTACGCCGCCGTCATGCTGCTCGGCGGGAATCCGATCAGCACGGCGCTCGGGTTCCTCGCCCTGCTGTTCCTGGCATCCATGGCCTTCATCGCCGGCACCCTGGAGCGGGTGGTGATCGGAGCGTTCCGCCTGCAGCATGCGAACGCCGCGCTGGTGCGGCGGCTGACGACGGCGCGTGACGACGCCAATGCGGCTGCGGAGGCCAAGAGCAGGCTCATCGCGAGTCTCGAGGAAAGCCGCCGCGAGGCCGAAACCGCGAACCAGGCGAAGAGCACCTTCTTGGCCATCATGAGCCATGAGCTGCGCACGCCGCTGAACGCGATCATCGGCTTTGCCGACGTGATTCGCTCCGAGGCGCTGGGGCCGATGGAGAACGCGCGCTATCGCGAATACATCGATGACATCCGGGACAGCGGCGCGCACCTATTGGAACTGATCAACAAGATCCTGGATCTTTCCAAGATCGAAGCCGGCAAGTTCGAGCTCGCGCCCGAACGGCTCTCGACAGAACCGGCGATCCGCGCCGTGCTGCGCCTCTTCCGCGAGCAGGCGACCTCGGCGGGAGTGGCGCTGGAGCTGACGGTCGAGGCTTCGGCGTCCTCGATCCGCGCCGATGAGCGCGCGCTGAAGCAGATGCTGATCAACCTCATCTCCAACGCGCTGAAATTCGCCCCGCGCGGCACCGCCATCCAGATCGCGGCACGCGCCATCCATGAGGGCACCGAGATCTCGGTGTCCGACCAGGGCATCGGCATCGCGGCCGAGGACATCGACAAGGCCGTGGCGCCGTTCAGCCAGCTCGGCGACCCGATGACCCGGCGCCATGAGGGCACCGGGTTGGGACTGTCCCTGGTGAAGGCCCTGATCGAGCTGCATGGCGGGAGCCTCGCCATAGAATCGCGGCCCGGCGGAGGGGCCACCGTGCGGCTTCGATTCCCGGCGCGAAATTCGGCGCGGTCCGCTCCCGAGAACGCGACCGCGCTGGCCGCGCGCTAGCTGGGTTCAGGCCGCAAGGCTCGGGCTCTGCTCCAGCCGTTTCTGCAGGAAGGCCAGCACCGCGGCTTCGGCCGCGTCGAGGCCGTCGAGTTCCTCGCGCAAGGTCTTGGCGACCTTCTCCGAGAGCATCTCGACCAGCGTGCCGTCGAGATAGCAGCCGATCACCTCGGGATGGACGTAGCATTTTCGGCAGATCGCCGGCGTGTTGCCCAACCTGGCGGCGACGCGCTCGATCGCCTGGGTGATGTTGCGCTTGGCGGCGGCCTGCGTGTCGACCGCTTCGAACTCCTGCAGCGCCAGCGCGGCGAGCACCGTGCCCGCCCAGGTGCGGAAATCCTTGGCGGTGAACTCGTCGCCGGCAATCTCGCGCAGATAGTCGTTCACGTCCGCCGAATCGATCGTGCGGCGCTCGCCGCTCTCGTCGACATACTGGAACAGCTCCCTGCCGGGCAGATCGTTGCAGGCCTTCAAGATGCGCGCCAGCCGACGGTCCTCGAGCCTGATCGCCTGCATCTTGCCGCTCTTGGCGCGGAACTCGAAGCTGATGGTGTTGCCTTCGATCTCCACATGCTGGTCGCGCATGGTCGTGAGCCCGAAGCTGCGATTGGCCCGCACATATTCCTCGTTGCCGACGCGGATCAAGGTCGTCTCCAGGAGACGCACGACGGTGGCCAGGACCTTCTCGCGGCCGAGGCCGGACCGCTTGAGATCTTCATCCACGCGCGAGCGAATGCGCGGCAACGCCCGCCCGAAAGCCAGCATCCGGCTGAACTTGTGCTCGTCGCGCACCTGCCTCCACCGCGCATGATAGCGGTATTGCTTGCGGCCCCGCTGGTCGCGGCCGGTGGCCTGGAGATGCCCGTTCGCGATCGGACAGATCCACACATCCGTCCAGGCCGGCGGAATCGCGAGCGCCTTGATTCGCTTCAGGGTCGCGCGATCGCGAACCGTCTTGCCGTCCGGATCCTGGTAGCTGAAGGACTTGCCGCGTCGAAGACGGCGGATTCCGGGGGACTGGTCGGAAACGTAGCGCAGGCCGGCGGCACGAGAGGCCTCGCGCGGCTCGATCACCGTCGGGATGGCGTCCAGCGACGCCGAAGTGCCATCGGGGGCCATAGCGGTCCGCAGACTTCTCACAGAGCTTTGCGCCGGATGCGGCAACAGCGTTGGACGAGCTTGCGTTGCCGGGCCCCCAGAGGTTCAGGTCACTGCGCCGGCCGCTCCTCGCGGATGAGCTCGGCCGATTGGCGCAGCTGGCTTTGGCTCAGGCTGGCCTGGAGCCGGTCGCGCTCGCGGGCGGCGTCGACGCTGCCGCTCTCGGCCGCGAGGCTGTACCAGGCATGGGCGGCGGCGGGGTTTCGGTCCACACCCAGCCCCTTCTCGTAGAGCTGCGCCACGCGCATCTGCGCCTGCGGATCTCCCTTGCGCCCGGCCAGCTTGTACCAGTAGCGGGCCTCGCGGTAGTCGCGATCGACCCCGTTGCCGTTCAGATACATATCGCCGAGATTGATCATGGCGAAGGTGTCGCCCTGCTCGGCCGCGCGACGGTACCAGCGCCGCGCCTTGCGGTAGTCCGCCTCGTCGCCGGCGGCGTTGGCGTATATCTCGCCCAAATTGTTCATGGCGTAGGTGTCGCCGCCTTCCGCCGCGCGCTCGTACCATTTGCGCGCTTCCTTCAGGTCGCGCGGCACTCCGCGGCCATGGGCGTACATGTAGCCGAGCGCGAACTGTGCCTCGGCGAGCCCCTGGTCGGCGGCGAGGCGATACCATTTGGCCGCCGCCTCGTCATTCTGCGGCACGCCGTTTCCGCTGCCCCAGACGATACCGAGATTGTACTGAGCCAACGGATGCTTGCGCTCGGCAGCCTTGTAGAACCAATTGACCGCTTCCACATGGTCGATCGGAACGCCGCGTCCTTCGCGATAAAGGATGCCCAGATAGGTCTGCGCCTCGGGATCGCCCTGCTCGGCGAGCGGGCGCAACAGCCGCGCGGCCTGATCGTCCCGCCCGGCCTTGTAGGCCGCAACCGCCTGCGCCAGGGCGCCCGAAGGCGCTTCGCTCCTCTCCTTCTTCGGCAGAATGCCGCAAGAGGCGACCGCCGCCGCAACGAGCGCTGCAACGGCCACGGTCCTCAGCTTTGCCCAGCCGCAAAGCATCGACGAGACGCTCTCAGCCGGCCGTCAGCGGCACTCGAAATGCGCGACGTTGTCCGTCGACCGCCGGTCGATCTCGATCAGCTCGGCTTCCAGATTGTAGTCTTCGCAATAATCTTGAGCCTTGTCGCGCGCATCGTCGAGCCGGTCGCCGGTGAAGCTGTAGGACACGGTAGGTGCGGTCTCGCTGACCCGCCGAGGCTCCGTCATCGCGCAGGCCCCAAGCGAAACCAGCAAAGCCGCCATGAGTATC
>JAREAF010000078.1 GCA_029240475.1 Rhodospirillales bacterium
ATGATCGGCAACCTGATCGCTAACCAGTTCGGCGAATCGCGCAACTGGCCCCTGGGCTCGGCGCTGACCATGATCCTCCTGGCCTGCGTCCTGATCGCCTTGCTGATCTACATACGGCAGATGCCGAAGGCGGCGCGCCATGGCTGAGCTGGCCATGGCCAGGCGCAAGGCATTCGATCTGCGCCACCAGCGCGGCTTCCCGACCATCGCCGCGCTTTGCTTTGTCTTCCTCTATGCCCCGATCGCGCTCCTGCTGATCTATTCCTTCAATGCCAGCTCGTCCCTGACGGCATTTCAGGGCTTCAGCGTCGATTGGTATGCGAAGGCGCTGAATAACCGCGAGGTCCAGCGCGCCGCCTGGATCTCGATCGAGATCGCAACCGTCGCGACCATCGCCTCGACCCTGCTCGCCACCGCGGCGGCGCTCGCGACGGCGCGCGCGTTGCCCTTCCGCGGCATGCTGACGAGCTACGTCATCATCAATTTCCCCCTGATGGTGCCGGAGATCATCACCGCCATCGCCACCTTGTCCTTCTTCGCCCTGCTCGGGATCGAGCGCGGCTTCTGGACGATCGCGCTGGCACATATCTGCTTCTGCGTGCCCTTCGCCTACATGCCGATCCGCGCGCGGCTGGAGGACATGGACCGCAACCTGGAGCTCGCTGCCGCGGACCTCTACGCCACGCCCTGGGCCACTTTCCGGCGGATCACGCTGCCGCTCCTGCTTCCCGGAATTCTTGCCGGCGCCATGCTCGCCTTCATCGTGTCGATCGATGACTACATCATCACCGCCTTCGTCGGCGGGCCGGGCAACACGACCCTGCCGGTCTACATCTTCTCCACCGTGCGCAACGTCGTGACGCCGGAGATCAACGCGGTCTCGTCCCTGCTGATGCTGGTGTCGATCGGCTTCGTGAGCCTATCCCTGCTCACCGGCATCCGCCGGAGCGGGTGACGTACGTGCCTTTTGAGCTCTCAACAACGACAGGGAACGCTGCGATGAAGAGGAAACTGACCGGACTGGCCGCAAGCCTGGCGCTGTCGGCCGCCATTGGCCTGGTCGGCGCGCCCGCCGCGCAGGCCGCGGGCGAGCTGCACATCTTCAACTGGGGCGACTACACCAATCCCGACCTGATCAAGAAATTCGAGGAGGCCCACGACGTCAAGGTCACGCTCGACGGCTACGATTCAAACGAGGACATGCTGGCCAAGGTGCAGGCCGGCAATTCCGGATACGACATCGTCGTGCCGGGCGACTACATGATCAACATCATGATCGGCAAGGACCTCTTGGAAAAGTCCGAGCCGAACCAGATGGAGAATTTCAAGAATGTCGACCCGCAGTGGGTCGATGTGTGGTGGGACAAGGGCCGGCATTATTCGGTGCCGTGGCAGTGGGGCGTGACCGCCTTCTCCGTCGACACCGCTGTCTATAACGGACCCGACGTGAACTCGCTGAAGATGATGTTCGAGCCGCCGCAGGAGCTGCAAGGGCGGATCAACATGCTGGACGACATGAACGACGTAATCAATGCGGGCCTGCGCTATCTGGGCCTGCCGCGCTGCAATTCCAATCCCGAGGACCTGAAGAAGCTGAACGCGCTCCTGCAGAGCGCCAAGCCGCATTGGCGGACCATGTCCTACGACACGATCACCAAGACCGTCAGCAAGGACGTGGACCTCAGCCAAGTCTGGAACGGCGCGGCGATGCGCGCGCGCCTGCAGCGGCCGACCATGCGGTTCATCTTCCCCAAGGAAGGCGCCACGCTGTGGATGGACAATGTCGCCATCCTCAAGGGCGCGCCCAACCTGGAGAACGCCAAGCTCTTCATGAACTTCATCATGGACCCGGAGAACGCGGCCCTGATCTCCGCCTTCGCCAAATACAACAACGGCATCATGGGCAGCGAGAAGTACCTGCCGCAGGAGATGCAGGAGGCGCCGGAGATCACCGGCGTGAAGGGCGCGCCAAATCTGGAATTCGTGCCGACCTGCCCGGAGAATGTCGCGCGGCTCTATGACAAGATCTGGACGAACCTGAAGCGCTGACAACCGAGCGGCAAGACAAGGGGCGCCGGAAAAAAGACTTCCCGGCGCCCTTCTTCTTTCGAACAAGTGGCGGCGCGGAGAGGCTGGCTGCTAGGCTCGGGTTCCCAGCCGGAGACGATCGACCGAAATGCCATACGACCAACCCAGCCCGAGCGCGCGCGAGCGCGGCATCATGGAAGGCTTCCCGCCGCCGCCCGAGCGGCGCATCAGCCTGTCGGACTGGGACCGCCACCCGTTCAACCGCTGGTCCTTCCAGAATGTCCGGCAGGTGCTGCCGACGCGCGCCGTGCGGCACGACCCCGCGCAGGTCCGCGCGCTCCCGCGCGCGGAGGCCGACCTGTCGGGCGTGAAGGTGCCGGTGCCGGGCGGCGACAGCGTCGCTTTCCAGACCCTGCTCGCAGCGCTCGACACGGACGGTTGCATCGTCCTTCAGGACGGCAAGGTGCGGTTCGAAACCTATCTCAACGACATGAGCGCGGCCTCGCTTCATCTCTCGCAATCGGTCTCGAAGTCGCTGGTCGGGGCGCTGGTCGGGATCCAGATCGGCCGCGGCCTGATCGACCCGGAAAGCCCGGTCGAGCGCTACGTGCCCGAGCTCGCGCGCTGCGGCTATGCCGGCGCGCGCGTGACCGACGTCCTCGACATGCGCAGCGGCATCCGCTTCACCGAGGACTATCTCGACCCGGACTGCGAGATCGGCCTGCTCGACCGTGCGGCCGGCTGGAAGCCGGCGCGCCCGGGCGAGCCCGAGAGCGTCTACGATCTCATCCTGCAGCTGCGCCAGGACCGCCCGCATGGCGGCAGGTTCCAGTACCGCTCGATCGAGACAGACCTGCTCGGATGGGTGCTGGAACGCAGCACCGGACGCCATCTCTGCGCGCTGATGGAAGAGTGCCTGTGGGGGCCGATGGGCGCGGAAGCCGACGGCCATTACACCGTGGACCGCGCCGGAACCGCGCTCTGCGACGGCGGCCTGAACGCCACCTTGCGCGACTATGCGCGGTTCGGCCTGCTGATGCTGGAGGATGGGCGGCGCGAGGGCAGAGGCGTCATTCCCTCCCCATTCTGCGAAGAATGCCGGCGCGGCGATCCCTCCGTCTTCGACGACAAGGAGAAGTTCGCCCGATTCCTCGGAGCCTCCTATTCGCGGCAATGGTGGGTGTTGGATCAGGAGCGCGGGATCACCGCCGCGCTCGGAATTTTCGGGCAGATGATCTATCTCGACCGTTCCTCGGACATGGTTCTGGTGTTCCTCTCCTCCTGGCCCTTGCCCGTCGACGCCGAGCGGCGCGGGTTGCAGCTCGCCATCGCCGAAGCCATCGCCAAGGCGCTCGGGTGAGCAGGATGGAGACGATCACCGTCGCCCTCTGGGCCGCCAATCTCGAGCCGCCGCTGAACGGGGTTTCGGCCTGGGCCGCCGGTATCGAGCAGAAGATGGCCGAGGCGAAGGCCGACGGCGCGCGCCTGCTCGTCGCGCCCGAATATCACTGCCAGCAGTGGCTCTCCTTCGCGCCCGAGGGCATCCGGCCGAACGAGGAGATCGCTTGGCTCGCCAGCCAGGGTCCTGAGGCCTTGGAGGCGGTGCGGCCGCTCGCGCGGAAATACGGGCTCGGCCTTCTCGCCGGCACGATGCCCGTGCCGGACGGCAAGGGCGCATATCTCAACCGCGCGCATCTGTTCCTGCCCGACGGGCGCGAGATCCGTCAGGACAAGCTCTGCCTCACCCCCGCCGAGCGCGACCCGGCGGCCTGGTGCCTGGAGACCGGCCATGAGGTCGCGGTCGTGGAGTGGGAGGGGCTGCGCTTCGCCACCCTCATCTGCCTGGACGTGGAGCTGCCTGCGCTGGCCGCGCGGCTTGCGGCGCTCGACCTCGACCTGATCCTGGTGCCGTCGATGACCTCCAAGCTGTCGGGCTTCCACCGCGTCTTCGGCTGCGCGCGCGCCCGCGCCATCGAGCTGATGACCACCGTGTGCGCGGTCGGCGCCATCGGCGTGCCCGAGCGCCTGACCCGGCGCGAGAGCAACACCTCCGCCGCAGCGGCTTTTCTGCCCTGCGAGGAGGTGCTGGGCTCGACCGGCGTGCCCGCCGCGCTGTCGCCGACCGCGCGCACGACCGGCGCGGGACCCATGCTGATCGCCTCGGACCTTCCCGTGGGGCTCGTGCGGAGCTTGCGCCGCGGCAAGGCCGAGGTCTGGCCCGGCGCCTGGCGCGCCGACGCCGTCACGATCCGGGAGGAGAGGCCATGATCACCATCTTCAGCGAAGACCACCGCTTGCAGGACGGCAAGGCCGAGCTGATCGACGGCAAGCTGGTCCCCTGCTTCGAGATGCCCAAGCGCGCCGAGATCGTGCGCGCGCGCGTGGCCGAGGTCGGCCTCGGCGACATCGAGGGGCCGCTTCATTTCGGGCGCGAGCCGCTCTTGCGCGTGCACAAACCCGAATTCGTCAGCTTCCTCGAGACCGCCTGGGACGAATGGAAGCGCGAGCATGGCGATTACGACGCGCTGCCCCTGAATTGGCTGGCGCCCGGCATGCGCCGCAAGCTGCCCGAGCGCATCGACGGCAAGATGGGCTACTTCTCCTTCGATGCCGGCACGCCGATCACCGCCGGCACCTGGCGCGCCATCACGGCTTCGGCCAATGTCGCGCTGACCGGCCAGGCGCGGGTGGCCAAGGGCGAGCGCGCGGTCTTCGCGCTATGTCGGCCGCCCGGCCACCATGCGGGCAGCGATTTCTACGGCGGCTACTGCTTCTTCAACAATGCGGCGATCGCCGCGCAGGCCTTCCGCGATTCCGGCGCCAAGAAGGTGGCCGTGCTCGATGTCGACTATCACCACGGCAACGGCACGCAGGAGATCTTCTACAGCCGCGGCGACGTGTTCTTCGCCTCCCTGCACGGCCATCCGGCGCAGGAGTATCCGTATTTCCTCGGCTATGAGGACGAGACCGGCGAAGGCGCGGGCGAGGGATGCAACGCCAACTATCCCTTGCGCTGGGGCACCGGCTGGGACGACTACGAGACCGCGCTCGATGACGCGATCGCGAAGACCCGCCGCTTCAAGCCGGACGCGCTGGTGATCTCGCTGGGGGTCGACACCTTCAGGCAAGACCCGATCTCGAAATTCAAGCTCGACAGCCCCGACTATCTCCAGATCGGGCGCAAGATCGCAGCCTTGAAGCTGCCGACGCTCTTCGTCATGGAAGGCGGCTACGCGGTCGAGGAGATCGGCATCAACGCGGTCAATGTGCTGACGGGGTTCGAGGAAGCCTGACGGCGAATCTGCTTCCGAAGCTGGAGTCTCGGTCCGATCTGCAGCGAAGCACCGACTAGAATGTGCGCGCTGCGAGCGCCGCCGAGCAGTCTGGCGCACGTAATTTCACGACGTCGGACCTCGTCCGTTCCCTGGGCCCTCCCCTTCGCGAAAGACTGCGCGAATCCCCGCATCCCAAAGCATCCGTCGCGCGGATCCGCGCATAGCTTCATGCGGCTTATGCGGCGTTGCCTGTGAACCTGCCCATGTCGATCTGACGCAAAAAAGCGCGATAGCGTGCCATGGTGGGTTGCAGCGCTTCCGGGTTGGGGAGGCGGAGCGTTTCGATCTGCGCTTCGAGCGCGTCGAGCGTCACCGACAAGGCATGAGCGGCGTAGAGCGCCGCCCCCGGCACCAGGCGTTTGCAGGCCGCTCGATGTGTCTGCGGGTCGACAACGCCGCGGGCGAGTTCGCGGAATCCTGCGTCGCCCGTCGTGATCGCATAGAGCAGGAGCAGATTGCGTTCAGGCCGCCGCCAATCGGCCGAGGGCGGCGTCGAAAACGCATCCTCCCAATCGTCGCCGATCTGCAGCAGCCGGCCGATATTGAGTGCGAGCCCGGCGATCGCCCGGGCGGTCTGCGGGTCGGCTCCGCCCAGAAGCGCGCCCAGCGTCAGCGCCGTCTCGATCAGCGGCGGGGTCTTGGCGTCGGTCACCAGCCAGTAGCCGCCCTCATCGCCAGGCGCCGTGAGGTCGTGGTCCTGGCCGCGCAAGGTCAGCGCGAGCCCGCGCCCCACTGCCGAGGTCGCCATGCGCCACGCCTCGCCGCGCAAGGGCAGTCCTGCGGTCTTCTCCAGCGCCAGCCCGCACAGCCCGACCGCAAGATTGGCCGTGCGTCCTCCCCCGATCTGCCGGTAGATGCCCTCATCCCCGTCCTGCCAATCGTCCATGATCCGGATGGCGGCGATGAGATGCGCCAGCACGGTCAGCGCCGGCTCGGCGGCATCCGCGGCGGCGCCGACCGACGCCGCCGCAAGTCGCGCCCATCCGGCGATATAGCCCGAGCGGAAGGCGTCGACGGCGGGGCCATGCTCTTCGAGCAGCGGCCAAACCAGCGTCGGCTCGGATCCGAGCGCGGTGGCGCCCCCGGGCGGCCGTACGGGGGTTCCGATCAGCGCGGCGATCTGCGCCTGGCGCTTTTCGATCGCCGCAGCCAAGGGCCTCCGGTCGGCGAGCGGAAGCAGTGCGAGCGCAGACCGGGCCTCTGCGGCCGCAAGGCCGACGACATGGCGCAAATAGGCGCCCGCTCCGGCTGCCCGCAGCTTCGCGCGCACGCGCTCCCGCGCCGCCGGATCGGAAGCGTTGGCGATCGCCCGCGCCATCTCATCGCGCTCCGGCATGCCGGGCGCGATGCCGTAGAGCAGGACGATGTTGCACTGGGGCCGCCGCCAGTCCGCGGCCGGCGGCTCGGATGTGACGTCGAGCACGTCGTCCTCGATCTGGCCGATCCTGCCCAGCGCCCGGCCGATTGTCCGCACCGCCGGCACAGCGTCTGCCGGGGCTCCGGCGATGGCCGCTCCAAGGGACGCGGCAGCGGCGCCGCCGGCCTCCAATTTGCCCGCCACAGCATGCCAGTAGTGAGTTTCGCTCCCTGGATTGGTTGCGTCCCAATCCTGGCCCGCCGCGGTGTCGCGAAAGGCACGGCCGAGGATCGCCAGCACAGCTATGCAAGTGTCCGCATCGCGTTCGAGTTCGGCCGACATCTCGGCGATCAGCCCGACCGTCGCAACGCAGACCAGCGCCGTGCGCACTGGCCCGGCCTCCCTGGCGAGCGCCGCTTCCTCGCCGTCCAGGATGTTGTCGATGGGCAGGAAGGCCTGGACCGCCGCCGAAATCAGCGGCGCGAGATCCCCGGGATGGCTGTCGGGATCGAAGCAGCGCGCCGTAGCGGCCGCGAGATCGTAAAGCCCGCTGGCGCGACCGTGCTCGACGGCACGGAGCATCATCGCGCCGAGATCCCAGCCGGCGAAGAGCGCATCGACTGAGAGATCGGTACTCAAGTCGGGACCGCCTTCCGACGGCGACCTTATCCCCAAGGCGGGCAGTGATAAGGCTGGATCTCACGTATGCATTCGGCGCTGGTCCTGGTCACGATCAACAGATCGGACAGGGCATCGGCAAGACCGGCGGCTCCTGACCCCTCCTGGGACAGCTGCCGGGCGATCGCCTGGGCGAATTCGGTCATCGGCAGAATGTTCGGCAGGATGCTCTCAATGTTCATGGCGTCCCCCCAACAATGAGCTTTGCGCGTCTTGGGTAGCTCCGCAAAGCTTCATGGCAGACATCAAAAGACTAGCCGAAAGTAAAAGCCGTTCCAACAGTTTTACATTATATTCCGGCGAGCTCATAATTTATCTTTCTTAACTATATTTGTTAACTATAAATCTTTACCGGTATCATTTGAATCTTTACCGTATCATTCAAACAATCAATTAATATTGAAATTGAACAAGTAGGGCGGCCGTGACGACGCCGCTGAAATGAAAAAGGGCGGCATCGGATGCCGCCCTTACGCGCGTCGAGAGCGGCCGGTGACGGCCGCCTCGACCGATTCAAGTTGGCTCAGACCGCCTGCAGATTGGTTGCAGACATCTTGCCGCTGCGCTGGTCGCGCTGCAGCTCGTAGCTGAGCTTCTGGCCCTCGCGCAGGCTGCCGAGGCCCGAGCGCTCGACCGCGGAGATGTGGACAAAGACATCCTTGTCGCCATTCTCCGGCTGAATGAAGCCATAGCCCTTCTGGGCGTTGAACCACTTGACGGTGCCGATGGACATAGTTTCTCCAGGAACATGGAACTCCCACCGCCCGGGATCGGACGACGGATCGAACTTCGGCGCTGGCACGGAAATCGCGAGGTCCGGCGATGGGGGATCGCCCCGATCTTGAAACGCACGATGCCGAACCGGGCAGGAGGTCGACGAGCCAGAAGTTAGGACCCAGACGCCCGTTGCGCAAGCCACAATCGGCGCGATTACTCGTTAGGGCAGGTGACGAGCGGCGCACCGCGATGGCTGGTCCTGCCTGGCGCTCCAGACCTGTTTGGGATTTCTCGACCCAATTCAGATAGCCGGCGCTGCCATTCCCGGCTTCGCGAGCCCGTCTCCCTCCTTGCGGCCTGTCAAGCGCATCCATAAACTTTTGCGCATCGAGGGGGCGGTTCTCAGGAAATCGTCGAATGGCCGTGGCGCGCGTCGCCGCCGTCGCCTTTCAGGGCGTCGAGGTGCTGCCGGTCGATGTCCAGGTGCAGATGGCGCCGGGCTCGGTCGGCTTTCAGATCGTCGGGCTGCCGGACAAGGCGGTGGGCGAGAGCCGCGAGCGCGTGCGCGCGGCGCTGAACTCGATCGGCCTCGCCCTGCCGGCCAAGCGCATCACCATGAATCTCGCGCCCGCCGACCTGCTCAAGGAGGGCAGCCATTTCGACCTGCCGATCGCGCTCGCGCTGCTGACGGCCCTGGGCGCGCTGCCGTCGGGCGAGATCGCCGAATATGTGGCGCTCGGCGAGCTCGGGCTCGACGGCGCGATCGCGCCGGTGGCGGGCGTGCTCCCCGCCGCGATCCACGCCTCGGCGGCGGGGCTCGGCATCATCTGCCCGGCGGCCCAGGGCGGCGAGGCGGCGTGGGCGGGCGATGTGCGCGTGCTGGCGCCGCCCTCGGTGATCGCGCTCCTCAATCACTTCCGCGGCGAGCAGATCCTGCCCGCCCCGGTGCCGCGCATCGCCGAGGCGCGCGGGCGCGGGCTCGACCTCAGGGACATCAAGGGCCAGGAGACCGCCAAGCGCGCGCTCGAAGTCGCGGCGGCCGGCGGCCACAACCTCTTGATGATCGGGCCGCCCGGCAGCGGCAAGTCGATGCTGGCCGCGCGGCTGCCGGGGATCCTGCCGCCGCTCGAGCCCGCCGAGGCGCTCGAGGTCTCGATGATCCATTCGGTCGCGGGCGG
>JAREAF010000555.1 GCA_029240475.1 Rhodospirillales bacterium
CCCGGCGCCTGGCGGCGCTGGCCTCGGCGGCGGCGCTGGCCGAGGCGGCGCTGCCCGAGCGCGAGCCGCACCGCGCCGTCTATGACCGACTGCTCGCGCTGCTGCAGAGCCTGGAAGCGGACGAGGCGGGGGCGCGCTGGCCCGAGGATTACGCGCGGTGGGAGCTGGCGCTGCTCGCGGACCTCGGCTTCGGGCTCGACCTTTCGCGCTGCGCGGCGACGGGCGAAACGACCGGCCTCACCCATGTGAGCCCGCGCACCGGCCGTGCGGTCTCGGCGAGCGCCGCCGCGCCCTTTCGCGAGCGGCTGCTGCCGCTGCCGGCCTTCCTCGGCGGCGCGGTTTCCGCCGGCCCGGGCGACGTGCTGCGCGCGCTCGCCCTGACCGGCCATTTCCTGGAGCAGCACATCTTCCATCCGCCCAAGGGCCCGCCCGTCGCGCGCGGCCGCCTCATCGATCTGCTGGGACGGCGCAAGTGACCGAGCTGGTGCGCCTGGAGACCGAGCGCCTGATCCTGCGGCCCTGGCGCGAGGAGGACCGCGCGCCCTTCGCCGCGCTCAACGCCGATCCGCGCGTGACCGGGCATCTTGGCGGCGTGCTCGACCGCGCCGGAAGCGACGCCATCGTCGACCGCGTCCTGGAGGGCTTCGCGGAGCACGGCCATGGCCCGTGGGCGCTGGAGGTGAAGGGCGGCCCCGCCTTCATCGGCTTCTGCGGCATCTGGGGCCCACGTTTTACCGCGCATTTCACGCCCTGCACCGAGGTCGGCTGGCGCCTCGCCCACGCGGCGTGGGGGAAGGGCTACGCGACCGAGTCCGCCGAGGCCGCGCTCGCCTACGGCTTCGGCCCATTGGGATTGGAGGAGATCGTCGCCTACACCGCGCCGGACAATCTGCGCTCCCGCCGGGCGATGGAGCGGCTCGGCATGAGCCACGACCCCGCAGACGATTTCGAGCGCCCGCCGCTGACCGAGGGGGCGGCGGCCCGCCCGCATGTGCTCTATCGGCTGCGACGCGAGGAATGGCGGGCGCGGTCCTTGCGGGGCGGCGGCCAAGAGCGCTAGCGTCGGCCCGCTTCCCTCCCCGGGACGATATGACCACACAGCCGCACGTCCTCATCGCCGGCGCCGGCTTCGTCGGCCTCTCGACCGCGCTCTATCTGCAGCGCGAGGGCGCGCGCGTGACGCTGCTCGATCCAAACGGGCCGGGGGAGGGCGCCTCGAAGGGCAACGCCGCCGTGCTGGCGGTCGATTCGGTGCTGCCGGTCGCCATGCCGGGCGTGCTCAAGGACGTGCCCGGCATGCTGCTCGACCCGTTGGGCCCGCTCGCGATCCGCTGGTCCTACCTGCCGCGCATCGCGCCGTGGCTCGTGCGCTTCGTGGCCGCGAGCCGCCGCAGCCGCGTCGAGGAGATCGCGGCGGCGCTGCGCCCGCTGCTGGCCTCGGCCATCGAGGCCTATCTGCCGCTCGCCGAGGCGGCGGGCGTGCCGGACATGATCCGGCGCACGGGCTGGCTCAGCCTTTACGAGACCGACGAGAGCTTCCGCAAGGCGCAATGGGGGCTGGAGCTGCAGCGCCGGCTCGGCGTCAGAGTCGAGCTGCTGCGCGCCGAGGAGATTCGGCAGGCCGAGCCGACGCTCGCGCCGATCTACAAGCACGGCGTGATCCATCCCGAGAACGCCTATGTTCTCGATCCCTGGCGGCTGGCGCAGAGCCTGGCCGAGACCGTCCAGCGCCAGGGCGGCCGGATCGAGCGCCGCGCGCTGACGGGCTTCACCTTCCGCGACGGACGCCCGGTGGCGGGCCGCACGGCCAAGGGCGAGATCGATTTCGATGTCGTGGTGGTCGCGGCCGGCGCCTGGTCGCGGCCGCTCGCCCGCGCGCTCGGCCGGGACGTGCCGCTCGACACCGAGCGCGGCTATCACATGACGCTGCCCAATCCCGGCGTGATGCCGCGCCGGCCGCTCTATTCGGGCGACCACAGCTTTGCGGTGACGCCGTTGGAGATCGGGCTGCGTTTCGCGGGCACGGTCGAGCTGGGCGGCCTCGACGCGCCGCCGAACTATGACCGCGCCGAGAAGCTGCTGACGCACGGCCGGCGCATGTTCCCCGGACTCGAGTCGCGCGGCGCCAGCCGCTGGATGGGGTTCCGGCCCTCCATGCCCGATTCGCTGCCGGTGATCGGCCGCGTGCCGGGATTGCCCAACGCGGTGCTGGCGTTCGGCCATGGCCATCTGGGGCTGACCTTAGGCGCGATCACCGGCAAGCTGGCCGCCGCGCTGGCCCTGGGCCGCCCGCCGGCGCTGGATGTTGCGCCCTATCGGGCGGAGCGCTTCCAGGGGGGAGGCTAGGTTCGCGGCCACCAGCTTCGGTTCGATCCTCCAGGCCTGCCCGTGCAGCGTTCTTTCGGCCCGAGAATTCTGGTAGGATCGGCAGCCGGAATATTCTTCCAGGAGGGGGCTAATGGACTTGAAGCAGTTCTACCTCTCGCCGCAGGGGCGAGTCGGCCGTCAGGATTGGTGGCTGAAATACGTGCTGGTGTTCGTCGTGATCTCTGTGGTGGCGAGCGTTCTCGATGCGGGCCTGGGCTTGATGGATCCGGAAAGCGGATATGGCCCGGTCTCCATCATCGCCACCTTGGTGATCATCTATCCGGCGATTATCGTGACCATCAAACGCTACCATGACCGCAACAAGAGCGGCTGGTGGGTCCTGATCGCGCTGATTCCCATCGTAGGGGCGATCTGGCAGATCATCGAATTGGGCTTCCTGCGCGGCACCGTCGGCCAGAACCGCTTCGGCTCCGACCCGGTGGCCACGCCGGCGATGGCCTGACGATATCCGTCTGTCGTTCTAGCTGAACGGCTAGGGCCGGAGGGCTCCG
>JAREAF010000556.1 GCA_029240475.1 Rhodospirillales bacterium
TGGCGGCCTGGTTTATAGCAGACAAGAGTTCCCGCTTCTAAATCGCAACGGCGCTCGCCACAATGCCGGCGCTTTTCTCGGGTTTCTCGTTGAATAGATGCAGGCAGAACCGGACGCTTTCCTGAAATCCCTGTTCCATGCGGCACTGGCCGCAGCTGACCCGCTGCGGGTGGTGCCGCCCCATCTGCCTGCGCCGCCCAGGGGCCGCACGGTGGTGGTCGGCGCGGGCAAGGCCGCCGCGGCCATGGCCAAGGCCGTCGAGGAGCATTGGCCGGGGCCGCTCGAAGGGCTGGTGGTCACCCGCTACGGCCACGGCCTGCCCTGCCGCCGGATCGAGGTGGTGGAAGCCGCCCACCCGGTGCCCGACGCCGCCGGCCGCGCGGCGGCAGCACGCATTCTGGAGCGCGTCGGCGGGCTCGGCCCCGACGACCTCGTGCTGGTGCTGATCTCGGGCGGCGGCTCGGCGCTGCTCACCTTGCCCGCGGGCGGGCTCAGCCTGGAAGACAAGCAGGCGACCGTGCGCGCGCTGCTCAAGAGCGGCGCGGCGATCGGCGAGATGAACACGGTGCGCAAGCATCTCTCCGCGATCAAGGGCGGGCGTCTCGGTCTCGCCGCCGCGCCGGCCCGGCTGGTGACGCTGGCAATCTCGGACGTGCCCGGCGACGATCTCTCGGTCATCGCCTCCGGGCCGACCGTTCCGGACGCCTCCAGCTTCGCCGATGCCCGGGCGGTGCTGGAGAAGTACAGGATCGAAGCCCCGGTGGCGGTGCGGCGTTATCTCGAGGCCGCCGCGGACGAGACGCCCAAGCCGGGCGATGCGCGGCTGGCTCATGCCAGCTCCGTGCTCGTCTCCCGGCCGCAGGACTGCCTGCTCGCCGCGGCCGACGCCGCCTGGCGGGCGGGGGTGACGCCGCTGATCCTCGGCGATGCGCTGGAAGGCGAGGCGCGCGAGGTCGGACGTGTGATGGCCGGGATCGCGCTCTCGGTGTGCCGGCATGCGCGGCCCATCGCGCCGCCCGCGGTGCTGCTCTCGGGCGGGGAGACCACGGTCACCGTGACGGGACAGGGGCGCGGCGGGCGCAATCTCGAATTCCTGCTGTCGCTCGCCATCGCGCTGGACGGGGCGGAGGGGATCCATGCGCTGGCCGCCGACACCGACGGCATCGACGGCACCGAAGAGGTGGCGGGCGCGGTGCTGGGTCCCGCGACCCTGACCCGCGCAAGGGGGCAGGGGCTTGACCCCAAGCTCCGCCTCCGCGACAACGACGCTTGGCCGGTCTTCGCCGCAGCGGGAAGCCTGATCGAGACCGGCCCGACGCGGACCAACGTCAACGATTTCCGCGCCATCTTCATCGAGCGTTGACGAGAAGGGGCTCCGGCCGATGCGACGCAACCGCGCTGCAAAGATCATTGCGACCCTGGGACCCGCCAGCTCGACGCCCGAGAAGATCGAGGCGCTGTTCCGAGCGGGGGCGGACGTGTTCCGGCTGAATTTCAGCCACGGCACGCAAGACGACCACCGCCGCCGCTACGACATCATCCGCGACTTGGAGAGCCGGACCGGGCGGCCGATCGCGGTCCTGGCCGACCTGCAGGGGCCCAAGCTCCGCGTCGGCCGCTTCAACGAGGGGGCGGTGGAGCTGGAGGAGGGGCAGGGCTTTCGCCTCGACATGGGCAAGGAGCCGGGGGACCTCCGCCGCGCGCCGCTGCCGCATCCCGAGATCTTCGCGGCGATCGGGCCGGGCACAGAGCTCCTCCTGGACGACGGCAAGCTGAAGCTGAGGGTGGACCAGAGCGGCGCCGACTTTGCCAACACGGTGGTGGTGACCGGCGGGCGTTTGAGCGAGCGCAAGGGCGTCAATGTCCCGAACGCGGTGCTGGCGCTCACGCCGCTGACCGACAAGGATCGCGCGGACCTCGCCTTCGCGCTCGACATGGGCGTGGATTGGGTCGCGCTCTCCTTCGTGCAGCGGCCCGAGGACGTGGCCGAGGCGCGCCGCCTCATCGCCGGGCGGGCGGCCGTCATGATCAAGCTGGAGAAGCCCGCCGCGATCGACTGCCTCGAGGAGCTGATCGATCTCTCCGATGCGCTGATGGTGGCGCGCGGCGATCTCGGCGTCGAGATGCCGCCGGAGGACGTGCCCGCCTTGCAGAAGCGGATCATCACCGCCTGCCGCCTCAAGGGAAAGCCGGTGGTGGTGGCGACGCAGATGCTGGAATCCATGATCCATTCGCCGGCCCCGACCCGCGCGGAGGCATCCGACGTGGCGACCGCGGTCTATGACGGCGCCGATGCGGTGATGCTCTCGGCCGAGAGCGCGTCGGGCGACTATCCGGTGGAATCGGTCAAGATGATGAACCGCATCATCGGCCGCACCGAGCGCGATCCGCTCTACCGCAAGCTCATCGAGGCCTTGCATCCCGAGCTGGAGGCCACGGCCGCCGACGCCATCAGCGCCGCCGCCGCGCAGGTCGCCCATACCGTCTCGGCGGCGGCGATCATCACCTACACCACCTCCGGCTCAACCGCGCTGCGCGTCGGCCGGCAGCGGCCGGAAGTGCCGATCCTGTGCCTCACCTCGCAGACCTCGACCGCGCGCCGGCTGGCGCTGGCCTGGGGCGCGCATTGCGTGGAGACCGAGGACATCTCCAGCTTCGGCGAGATGGTGGGAAAGGCCTGTGGCGTCGCCTACCGCGACGAATTCGCCCGCGCCGGGCAGCGGGTGGTGGTGACCGCCGGCGTGCCCTTCGGCACCCCCGGCGCGACCAACGTGCTCCGCATCGCCTGGGTGGAGGAGTAGCCTTTCACCTCTCCCGCTCGCGGGAGAGGTCGTGAGGCCGCGCAAGCGGCCGAGCGGGTGAGGGTGGACGCGCCGGCTGACCCTCACCCGGCTCGCTGGCGCTCGCCGACCTCTCCTTGA
>JAREAF010000079.1 GCA_029240475.1 Rhodospirillales bacterium
TCGCGTCCGCGCTCATCGGCGGTGACGATCGTGATCCGGCGCGGGTCGAGCTCGACATGGCGCAGCAGCAGAGGCAGGACGCCCTGCCCGATGCTGCCGAATCCGACGATCACCAGCCGGCCCGCAAACCGGACGAATTTGCGCTGATCTGCCATGCCACCCGCTCCCGGCGTCCACGAAAAAATGTCAACACCGCGGCCGGCCTTTTTGGCCGCCCCGTTCCCCTCGGTCGGACCTTCTCAAGTCCCGGGCGGGCTTGCAACCCGGTTTTTGGATGAAGGGAAGGCCCGTCTCGGCGGGAGGGCCTTCCCTCAGCGCGTGCGACGCGCCCGTTCAGATTCCGAGCAGATCGCGAACGGCGTCGACCATCTCGCTGGTGACGGTCTCCTTGTTGGAGGCCGCCTCGATCGCGGCCTCCTCGTTCTCCGCCGCGCTCGCGGCGGCCGCTTCGGCAGCTTCGAGACCCGCTTCCGCCGCGTCGAGGGCCGCATTGGCGGCATCGAGCGCGGCCCGCGCGGCGGAGCGCTCCTCGTCGGTCGTGGCGCTGTCGAGCGCGGCCTGAACTTCGGCGACCGCGGCCTCTGCCGCCGCGACCGCATCCTGGGCCGTCGCCAGTTCCGTCTCCGCCGAGGCGGTGGCTTCCACCGCTTCGATATAGGCCGCGATCTTGCCCACGCTGGAGTTCGGAGCGGCATGCGCGAACGCGCTCGGGTTCGCGTGGGCCGCATTCAGCGCGCCCAGCGTGTTCTTGGCCTTGGACTTGCCCGGAGCGGTCTGCTCCTCCTCCGTGGTCGTCGCCTTGGTCAGGCCGAGCGACTTGCCCTTGCCGTTTCCGCCGGCATTGGACTGGCCGCCTTTGCCGTTGCCGCCGCCACTGCCGTTCCCGCCGGCATTGCCGCGATCCCCATCCTGGCCGCCGCCCCCTCGGCTGGGGTCATGATCGCCGCCGCCGCCGCCCTCGCCCTTGGCGGCTGCCGTCTTATGATGCAAGACCCGATCGCAGATGTCGAACGACAGCGGCGCCGCCACCAGGCCAGCGGTGACGCCGGCCGCGATGGCGCCGGAAAGCAGTCTGGCTTTGAGAATCACCTTTATTGGCTCCCCTGACATTCGGCCGTTCCGGAACCGAGAAGGCTCGTTTCCAGGGTCGCGGATGAAAATTATGGTTTGCTTAATCAATTGTGGCAATAAGAAAGCAATTCCTTACAATCAGAGCGGGCGGGGCCCGCCGCAGCCTCGTTAGCAAGTCCTTAGTTGCGGCTGCGCCTTAATCCAGGTGAATCCCCGGGGCTAGAGCCATGTTCGCAATAAAGCGCCGCCGTATCGAAGTCGCCATAGGGCAGCACTGGCGCACGATGTCCATCGCTCCCAGCGAGTGGGAGGTGATTCGGATCTATAACGACTCGGAGGGCATCTCCCATGTCGCCCTCCGCCAGGTCGACGACCCGACCAGCCGCAAGACCATCGCCACCGAGCTGCTGCTCACCGGGATGGGCTACATGCTGGTGCGCGACAGCGTCGAAGCCTGAGCCGAAAGCCACACCCTCGGGCTTTTTCCCCCACCCCGCTCTGGCGCATCGCCAATCGGCCCGTTTCGGGTAAAGTGGCGATCGCGCCCTGAGGCTTTTGGGGACTATCTGTGCTGCAGGCGAACACGGCTTGGCGTCGGGAATGGCCAATCTGATCACCCTTGGCCGGTTCTTGCTTCTTTTCCTGCTGGTCGCGTCGGCCTATGCGGCGCCCCCGGCTTGGCAGATGGCGAACGCGCCGCTGCTGCTGTTCATCATCGGGCTGGACGGCGTGGACGGCTACGTCGCGCGCAGGCGCAACGAGACCTCCGTGTTCGGCTCCATCTTCGACATCGCGATCGACCGGGTGGTGGAGAACGTGCTCTGGGTGGTGCTGGCCGATCTCGGCCTGGTGCCGATCTGGGTGGCGATCGTTTTCATCACCCGCGCCTCGATCGTCGATTCGATCCGCTATGCCGCGATCTCGCGCGGCGAGACGCCGTTCGGCAGCATTCACTCCCAGCTCGGCCGCATGCTGGTGTCCGGGCGCTTCATGCGCGCCCTCTATGGCGCGCTCAAGGCCGTCACCTTCGGCTGGATTTTCTTCCTGCAGCCGCTGCCGGCGCTCGCGCCGGAGAGCTGGGCGCGCTTCAGCGAGCCGGCGCTCTGGATCGCGGACCTGCTCATCTACGCCTCGGTCCTCGTCTGCCTGCTGCGGGCGCTGCCGGTCGTCCTCGAGTTCCTCAGCGCCGCGCGCCCGACCCGCCCGAGCAAGCCCGCGCGAGTGGCCTGAATGCGCCTGGTGCTGGTGGACCTGGACGGCACGCTTCTGAAAGGCGGCAGCGAGGCGCGCTTTATCCTTCATCTGCTCTTGAGCCGCCGCATCGGCGCTGCGGCCGTGGTCCGGAGCCTGATCTTCGCGCTACGGCATGCGAATAGGTTCGGCCGGCATGTCTGGAAGAAGAACAAGGCGTATCTGGCGGGGCTGCCCGCCGCCGAGGTGGAGGCGCTGGCCAGAGCCTTCGCCTTGGAAAGCCTCTCCCCGCTGCTGCGCGGATCCTTGCGCGAGCGCATCGCCGGGCACCACGCAGCCGGGGATCACGTCATCCTGCTGACGGGCTCACCGGACTTCCTCGCCCGGCCTGTCGCCGAAGCGGTCGGTGCGCACGGCTGGCTCGCCACCGCCTGCGCCGAGAAGGACGGGCTCTATCTCGCCGCCCCTCCCCTGTGCCATCCGTTCGGTCGCGAGAAGCTGGTCCTCGCCCGCGCGGCGGCGGAGCGGCTTGGCCTCGCCATGGCGGACTGCGTCGCCTATGCGGACACCGGCGAGGACATCGAGCTCTTGTCCGCCGTCGGCGTGGCGGTCGCCGTCGCGCCCGACGGCAAGCTGGCGCGCCGCGCTCGGGCCGAAGGCTGGGAAGTGTTGACCGATTCGCGCCTGCGCCTGCGCTGCCGGAAGCTCGCGGCCTTGGGTCAGCGGGCCTGAACGCCCCGGCCCCGAAAAAATCGCGCGGGCTGAAATTCCGTCTTGATCGGCCGGCGCATTTGCCTATCTTGCGGTGCAGACGCACCCGCACGTGCCTCTGGCCCCTAGTGGTTATGCTACGACGTTAGGCGTCCTTTTTGGTGGCGCGGCCTTCGGGCCGAAACCTTAGAGGAACCCTGATATGGTTGTAGCCCGCCGGGCCGCACGGGCCGCGCACCTCCCCCTCAGCACCGACGTCGACGCCGCGATAACCAGTTCGCGGCCACACTCCATCCACGCCCTTGCTCAGGAGAGGCCAGCGATGCCGCTGCAGATTCTCGTCATCCAGCATTGTCCGCTCACGCCCGCAGGCCTGGTCGGCGCCGCCATAGAAGCGGCGGGCGCCGAGATCACGACGATCATGCCGCATCACGGCGACGCCTTTCCGGAGGAGCCGGACCGCTTCGACGGGCTGGTGCTTTGCGGCGGTCCGATGCATGCCGGGGACGACGAGAACTATCCCGCCTTCCCGCCCATGCTGCGGCTGATCCGGCGCTTCCATGGCGGCGGACGGCCGGTGCTCGGCCTGTGCCTGGGCGCACAGCTGATCGCGCGCGCTTTCGGACGGGAGGTGACGGAGTGGCGGGAGCTGGAGCTCGGCTTCCCGGCGCTCAAGCTGACGGCGGAGGGCCGGGCCGACCGGCTCCTACGCGGCACCTGCGGACGGCCGCGCCTGATGCAGTTCCACGAGGACACCTTCGCGCTGCCGGAGGGCGCCAAGCTGCTCCTCACCGGCGATTGCACCAATCAGGGCTTCCGGATCGGGGACACCACCTATGGCTTCCAGTTCCATATGGAGGTCACCTGGGAGGACGCCCATGCCTGGCTGCGGGATTGCCGGGACTGGATCCAGCGCCACTGGGGCGCGGACACCGAGCCCAGAATCGCGGCGGTCGAGGGCGAGATCGCGGCGCATCACCCCGCCGCCGCGCGATGGACGGCGACCGTGACCGGGCGCTGGATGGAGCTGGTGGCCGAGCGCAGCCTGTGGCGCCAGGACCTTCTGCCGCTCCGCGCCACCGCTTGAGAGGAATTCGTTAACCCCGTCCTTCAACGGCGCGGTTACGACCCGCACCTAGCATTGGCTCCATGCGCGAACCGAAATCACATCGCGCGTGGACGAGCCTCATCGGCTTCATGCGCGCAGAAGACGGGATCACCGCCATCGAGTATGGACTCGTGGCGGCGCTGATCTCCGTCTTCATCATGGTGGCCATCGGCGCAGTCGGAGAGGCCGTGGTAGACCTCTTCGAGCTGACCGCCGGCTCGTTCCCGGGCTAGCTTCGGCCTAGGTCTTTGCCGGGCCGCTCTTGCCGAGCTTCTGCTGCTTGGCCTCTTCCTTGGCGGCTTCCGTGGCAGCTCCCGCGACCTGGGAGATCTTATCCTTGGCCTGGTCCAGCATCGAGCCGGGGGTCATGCCCTGCTCCTCGGCCTGGCTCATCGCCGCGGCGCCCGCGCTGAGCGCGACCTCCTTGGCCTTCTCCCACTGCTCGCGCGCATAGTCGCCCGCCTGGTGTTGCAGCTTTTCGCGGGTCGGCCCCAGATACCGGTTTTCGATCCGGCTTGTGGGCAGCGTGGCGCCGAGCACGGCGCCGAGGGCCATCGCGACCGCACCGAGCACCAGCGGCTGCTCTTCGAGCATGTGCTCCAAGCCCGTCCTGGCGCGCTCGACCTGATGGCGCGCGGCGGAGCTGACCTGGCCCATCCGCCCACCGTTCTCGACGTTGCCGCCCTGGCTGGAAGCGCCATAATTCGATCCGTAGCTGCTTGAGCCGCCGTAGCTCGGGCCGCCATAGCCCGATCCGCCGTAGCTCGACCCATAGCTCGATCCGCCATAGCCTGCCCGCGAGCCGCGCCGGCCAAACAGATTCCAGCCGCTGCGCCGGGAGGTATCCCAACTGCCGCTCATCGTCCTGTCTCCTTGCAGATAGGCGCCGGACCGCTGCGAGGCGTCTTCGAGACGGCCGGATCCGTTTTGGGGTTCATACTCCTGGGAGGCCTCGCGCAGATGATAGGGAATCGGCGCGCTCGTCGATCGCCGCCGGCGCGAGGAGCGCGTCTCTGCCTTGTCGCCCCGCTCCGCCAGCAAGAGCCAGCCGAGCCCGGCGGCGAACAAAGCGGTCGGCACCGGATGGTGCCGAACCGTGCGGCCCAGATTGGTGGCGAAGACGGCCGGTCCGCCGCGCATCCGCTCCAGGGCCTGGTCGATCAGCCGGCTCGGCGAGAGACGATGCTCGATCTGGCTGATCGTCTGGTCCATCTCCATGCGGATCCGGCCCAGGTCGCGCTCCAGCTCCGCCGAGCTGCGGTTGTCGCCGTTGCTACCGGCGGCGGCGGAGCGGTCGTCACCGCGGGCCAAGCTCATCGCACCTTCTCCCTGGCCCAGGACGCGTCTTCCTTGATGGAGGCGACGGTCCGCTGCGGCACGAGATTGGCCGGCCGCACGCCGCCCTTGCCCTTCAGCAGAAGGATCACTCCGATCGCAGCGACCACCAGCCCGACGATCAGCGGCGGCAGCCAAGGCATCGTCGCCCACCAGTCGAAGGCCTGGCCCAGGCCGAGCGCGGCCGCGAACAGCAGGACCAGCAGCGCGGCATAGAGCAGGAGACCGCCCGCGATCAGCATCACTAGGCCATTGGCGAACTGGCTGGCGCGCTCGATGATCTCCGTCTTGGCGAGCTGGACCTCGGTGCGCACCAGCGCCGAGGTCTCTCGCGCGAGGTCCGAAAACAGCGACCCTATCGGGCGCTCGTCACGTGTCGGCTGCATTGCGACGCTCCTTGCGACCAGTCGAAGAGGAGGTCGAGCTTGACGTGGAGGTCGAGGTCGAACCCGTGGAGGCGCCCGACACCCCAGAGCTGACCGGACCGCCCGGCCGGGAGGAGCCGGTATAGCCTTCGCGCATTTCCTGCCGGGCCAAGCCTTCCGACTCTCCGACCGACCGCGACGGGCCTTCCGATGCGCCCGATTGCGACCAGGTCGCGTCCGGACTGCCGGTCATGCCCTCTTGATAGGCGCGCCGGCCGACCGAGCTCTCCGCCGCGGAGCCGCCGGCATAGCCATAGTTGGCGCCCTGATAGCCGTGACGCTCCGCCTCGCGGCGCTCGGACGAACTCTTCAGGAAGCGCGCGAGCACGAAGCCGACCGCCACTCCCGCGCCGATGAACACCGCCGGCTGGCGCCGCGCGAAGTCCTCGGCATCGCCCATGAGCGACGAGAGATCGCGACTGCGCACCGTCTCCGACAGCCGCTCGAGGCCGTCGGCAGCGCGGTGAATGTAGTCGGCCATTGCCGGATTGCCATGCTCGTCGAACTGCTCGGCGGCGCCGCGCACCGCATTGGCCATCCCGCCCACATTCTCGGCGAGAAGCGACTTGCGCTCCTCGATATACGAGAAGGTGCGGCTGCGGGCCACTTGCGTCAGGCGCCCGGCTTCGGATTTCGCCTGATCCATTGCGGAGGACTGTTGGCCTCCGGTCTCCTGCGACTGCGAACCGATGTCGCTGCTTGCCATCCTATCCTCCAGCGGTGGGCCTTGACCCCCGAATCTGGCAGATAAACATGAGCCTTTCGGTCTGGTTGCGGGGCCGCGCCCGCTCAAAGACTTATTGAAGCGCTCTTTTCCAGCGCGCCGAGCAGGCGCGAGGCGGTCCCGGCCACCGAGGCCGGAAGCCCGTCGACGGCGAGCAACAGCCGCAGCTTGCCGACGGCATCCTCGTCCGCCTTGCGCCGCTCCGCTTCGAGCGGCGCCTCGCACTCTCCGGCGATCGCGACCTGGATCTCATCGCCGATCGCGCGCGCCGCCTCCGCGTCGGGATCGGGCGCGCGCGGCAGCCAGCCGGCCTGCCGCGAGGCCTCGGCCAGCTCCTCGGCGATGCGGTCGCGCAGGTTGGCCGCCTCGGCCAGCTGCGGCCGGATCGGCGACTGGCACTTGAAGGCGGCTTCCCGATACACCCGTCCCGCTTCCGCCGCCGCCAGCAGCGCCTCGTCCAGGGCAACCTCGGCGTCACTCCGCAGCAGCATTCGCCTCTCCGCTGGCTTCCACGAATGCGGGCGGAACGATCACCTCCAGCGCGGCCGGCAGGATCTGGAAGACCACCGGCGTGCGGGTCGTCACCTCCCCGTCCGTATTCACCGGCAGCGGCCGCCGCGTCTCGATCTCGATCCGGCGGCCGCGGAGCAGATGGACGAACGGGAACTCCCCATGGCGCCCGGTGCGCAAGGCCGGCGCGACCAGGATGAGCCTGGCGAGGCTCGCCGGCCCGATGCTGTAGAGATCGAGCTGATGATCGTCGATCGCCGCGTCGGCCGCGACCGTCAAGCCGCCGCCATAATGGCGGCCGTTGCCGACGGCGATCTGGATCGAGTGCAGCTGCACGAAGCGTCCGTCGCACCTGATCCGCGCCCGGAACGGGCGATGCTCCCGGAGCGCCTTCAGCACCGTCAGGGCATAGCCCGCGGCGCCCCATCGCCGCTTGGTTTCGGGATCGATCAGACGCGCCACGGCCACGGACAAGCCGATGCTGGCGACGTTGAAGAAGTGCTTGTCATTGGCGCGGCCCAGGTCGATCCGATGCCGGATGCCGTTGGCCGCCACCGCGCAGGCGCCTTCCATGTCGCTGGGGATGCCGAGCGTGCGCGCCAGGTCGTTGGCGGTGCCGAGGGGCAGGATCGCCATCGGCACGCCGAGCTCCAGGATCGCCTCGCAGGCCGCGTTCATGGTGCCGTCCCCGCCGCCCACGACCACCATGTCGATGCGGCAGCGATGGGCCCGGATGAGCTTGGGGATGTCCTTCGGGTCGTCGATGCCGAAGGGCAAAACCTCCAAGCCGGCGGACTTCAGGCAGCCGATGGCGGAAGTGAGGTCCGCATCTCCCGAACGGCTCAGCCGATTGACCACGAGGAGCGCGCGTCGAGCCATGGCTGCGGGGGGTCCTCCGGGCGGTACTCCCGTGAACACTGGCCTCGGCGGAATTGTTGCCGGATCAGCGGGCCGGGCGCGCCAGCGCGCGCGCCAGGATGGTCTCGATCAGATCGGGATATGTGGTGCCGCGCTGGCGGGCCGCCAGCGCCAGCTCGCCGCTGCTGGCGAGATGCGGGTTGGGATTGACCTCGATCACGTGGAACTCCCAATCCTGGTGATCTCCCCCGTTCTCGCCATTGCCCGAACCCTTGCGCGCACCCTTCTTCTTGCGCGCGCCCGCATCGCCGTTCAGGCGGCGAAGCCGCAGGTCGACGCGCCCATAGTCGCGCAGCTTCAGCGCCCGGTACGCCTCCACTGCCGTGTCCTGGATGGCTTTCGCGACCGCCTCGGGAAGGTCGTCGGGGAAGATCTCCGGGGTGTTCCGATAAACGGGATTGTCATCCTCCCACTTCGCTTCGGAGGAGGCGATGCGCGGCGCGCCCTCGGGCACCTTCGAGAAATCCCACTCTAGGATTGGCAGCGCCTCCGGCCGGTCCGTCTCGACGATGCCGACATACAGCTCGCGGCCGTCGATGAAATCCTCGACCAGCGCAGGCGCCCCGAACTCCCGCTGCACATAAGAGAGCCGTTCCATGAATTCCTTCAGGTCATGCACGACCGATCCCGCGTCGATGCCGATCGAAGCATCCTCGTTCGAGGGCTTCACGAACAGGGGGAAATCCAGCTCGTCCGCATGCTCCAGCTCGCCGGCATGCATGACCATGAATTTCGGAGTGCGGATGCCGTGGAACTGCAAGATCTTCTTGGCGAGCGCCTTGTCCTGGGCCAGCGCCAGGCCGATCGGCGGGGCGCCGGTATAGCGCTTGCCGAACATATCGAGCAGCGCGGCCACATTCTGCTCCTGCTGGTTCACCCCGTTGAGCGATTCGCAGACATTGAAGATCACATCCCCCGATTCCTTCGCGAGCTGCTTGGCCAGCGTCGCGACATCGGTGGCCGCCGCGAGCCGGGTCACCTCGTGGCCGCGCTTGGCGAGCACGCGCTCGAGTTCCTCCGACACCAGCGGCTTCAGCTTCTCGCCGCGCGCCTTCGCCTCCTCCTGATCACGGTCCTCGACCGAATCGTAGAGGATCGTCACTTTCCGCTTGTCCATCCTGTCCCGGCCTATTTGATGACGAAGTCGCCCTTGTAGAGTCGGTTCATGCAAAGCGTGGTCGCATAGGCCACCAGCTCCAGCAGCAGTTCCGGTTCCGCCTCCTCCCGGACCCACAGGTTCAGAAGCTTGCTGCGCTCGATGAAGTGGTCGATCAACCCGCGGACGATCGACTCGCTGAGACCGGTCCA
>JAREAF010000557.1 GCA_029240475.1 Rhodospirillales bacterium
ATGTTTCGGGCGTGTAACTGAACCGTGTCAGGTATAAGGGCATAGCTCCTACTCCCTTGTTCGTCCCGTGGAGCGTTCTCAAAGGCGCCGATCAGCGTAGCGTGCCATTGGCCACTCTGCGCTACAAGCCGTCTGCGGTAGGGATTGGTCAGAGGCACGCAGCCTAGGAGCCCCACTCGCCCGATGATCGTAGCCGGGGCGCAGCGCGCCTTCTCCTAGCCGCTCGCCCACGCGCATGCTCTACTGAGCGGGCGAGAGCAGGTCCGCTTTCGCGGGAGGTGCTTATGAGGCGGCGGGAGTTTGTCGCGGTGCTCGGCGGCTCGGCTACGTGGCCGCTGATGGCACGCGCGCAGCAGCCGAGCGCACGCCAGCCGCGCCTCGGCATTCTCCTTTACAGCACGCCGAGGGGTGATCCTAACCTGGCCTCGTTCCTGCGCGCGCTTGGCGAACTGGGTTACGTGGATCGCCAGACCATCAACATTGAATACCGGTATGCGAAGGGTCGACCCGAGCGGCTTAACGATCTCGCGGCTGAGTTGGTTCGTCTCGAACCTGACCTACTATTCGGTCTCGGCGGGGACGTAAGCGTGCCCGCCGTTAGGGCAACATCGTCACTGCCCATCTTGTTCGGATCGAGCGCGGACCCGGTGCAGCTAGGCCTTGTGAGAAGCCTCGCCCGCCCTGAAGGAAATGCAACCGGCGTAAGCTTTCTTCTGGACGACCTTGCCTCCAAACGTATGGAGTACCTGAGGGAGGCGGCGCCGCGTATTTCGCGTGTCGCGTTTGTTTGGAACCCCGACCATCCCGACAATGAGCTTCCCGAGGCCCAACGAGCCGCCGCGACGCTAGGCGTCGAGTTGCATCAGCTGCCGGTCCATCGTCCTGAGGACATTGACGGTGCCTTGCGTGCCGCGAGTGCGGCGCGCGCAGATGCGCTCTACGTCGTATCGTCTCGCCAGACGGCGCGAGCTATTCCGAGGTTCGTCAGTTTTGCAACCAGCAGCCGCATCCCCCTCGCTGGCGGTTGGGGAGCATGGGCGAGGGAAGGCGGCCTGTTATCCTATGGCCCCAATCTCGATGAGATGATGCGATCCGTCGCCGGCTACGCCGATCGCATTCTTAGGGGTGCTAAGCCCGCTGAGCTTCCTGTCCAGCAGCCAACAAGGTTTGAGCTAGTCATCAACCTTGCAACTGCGAAGGCGCTTGGCCTCACCATCCCCCCCACGCTCCTCGCCCGCGCCGACAAGGTGATTGAATGAGACGACGGGAGGTCATCGGGGGTCTCGTAGGCACGGCCGCCTGGCCCCTTTGCGCGCGCGCTCAGCAAAGCATGCCGGTGATCGGGTTTCTTAGTGGCAGATCGCAGGACGAGGCGAGCGGCGACACCGCGGCATTCCATCAAGGCTTGAATGAGATGGGCTATGTAGGCGGCCGTAATGTTGTCTTCGAATACCGCTGGGCAGAAGGGCAGAACGACCTCCTGCCCGCCCTAGCGGCCGATCTGGTCCGACGGCAGGTCGCCGTGCTCGCAGCGGTCGGCGGCAACAACTCGGCTCTGGCGGCCAAACGAGCGACCGCAAGCATCCCGATCGTCTTCACGAGCAGTGCCGACCCCGTTTTGGTTGGTCTCGTCACTAGCCTGAGCCATCCCGGTGGGAATGTAACAGGAGTGAGCTGGTTCGATGCTCAACTGGGACGCAAGCAACTGCAACTGCTCAGTGAACTGGTGCCGCACGTCACCCTCGTCGTGTTGATGGTCAACCCTCAGAGCCCGGAAGTCGCCGAACAGCGGGAAACTGCACAGCAGGCGGCGCGGGCACTTGGGTGGCAGCTGCATGTCATGACCGCCAGCAGCGCGAGTGAAGTCGACGCAGCTTATGCCGAGGCGAAACGACAACGTGCGAACGCCATCATGATAAGCTCCGATCCCTTTCTTCACAGCCGGCGCAAGCAAATCGTCGCGCTCGCTGCTCAACATGGGATCCCGACGATCAGCGGTGGCCGCGAGTGGGTCGCAGCCGGTGGACTGATCAGCGATGGCAACAGCATCCCAGACGCGTATCGCCGCGCAGGCCTGCAGACTGGCCGCCTACTTAGAGGCGGTAAACCGGCCGATCTCCCGGTGGACCGATCCACGAAGTTCGAACTGGCAATCAATCTCACAACCGCCAAGTCGCTTGGGCTCACTGTGCCCGAGAAACTCCTCGTGGCCGCCGATGAGGTGATCGAATGAAACGGCGGGCCTTCATCGTCGGGCTTGCAGGCGCGGCGGCATTGTCCCCGCAGGCATATGCGCAGCAATCGTCTAAGGTCTGGCTCATTGGATTTCTGGGTCCCGCGCCGGCGTTCGCTTCGGTGCCCCGCGTTGAGGCGCTCCGAACCGGGCTGCGCGAGCTGGGGTATGTCGAGGGCAAGTAAGCGCCGGGGGCGCGTTCAAGCGCAATCTCCGGGGGATCGTCTAAGCGACAACAATCGGGACCGCGGACCGACCCGACCCTACATCGCAAGCCTCTTATAGCAGGTCGCCTCACCACGGGCGAGCCAGCCGCTACTTCTCTTATAGCAGGTCGCCTCACCACGGGCGAGCTGCGTCGGGCTCGGGCGAGCCAGCCGCTACTTTCGCCCGACTGCAATCGAGTACGGGCCCTGCAGGGGCTCGACCCGCACCTCGCGGAAGCCCGTCTCCTCCATCCACCCGCGACAGTCGGCGCCGGTGTAATCGAAGCCTGCCGGCGTCTCGATCAGCATATTCAGGCTCATGAGGAGGCCGAAGGCGTTCTCCCGCCGCTCGTCGTCGATCATGGTGTCGTAGACAATCAGCGCGCCCCCGGCGCGAAGCGCATCGTAAGACTTGCGCAAGAGCAGCATCTTCTCGTCGAGGCTCCAGTCGTGGAGGATGTGGCCCATGACGA
>JAREAF010000558.1 GCA_029240475.1 Rhodospirillales bacterium
CAGGGTCGTTGATGTGGAGCATGACGATCGGAACCGCCGTGGTGGCGCGCTGCGCTGCCCTGATCGCCGCGATGGTGTTGGCCATCATGACACTCGGATTGCGCTGAAGCACGTCGGCGACGAGCTCCGGAAAGCGCGTGTAGTCGCCCTCTGCCCATCGTAGATCGAGATCATAGTCGCGCGATTCCGCCAGGCCGTTCTCGTGCAAGCCCTGCCTCAGGGCTTCAACGAAAATCTCGCTCGACTGCGCCGTACCGCCTCCCAATAGCGCAATGCGGGCGGTCTTCTGGGCGAGGGCGGGGAATGAGCGTGTCAGAGCTGCCCCGGCGAGCAGCCCACCGATGACCTCCCGCCGTCTCATTCGATCACCTCGTCGGCTTGCGCATGCAGCGTGAGCGGGACTGCGAGGCCAAGCGTCCGTGCCGTCTTGAGATTGATGACGAGCTCGAATTTGGTCGGCTGAAGTACCGGCAGCTCGGCGGGTTTTGCGCCATTCAGGATGCGGCCGGTGTAGATGCCTGCCTGCCGGTAGGTCTCCGCATAGCTCGTCCCATAGCTCATGAGCCCGCCGGCGAGGACGTGCTCGCGGGACTCGTAGATCGCGGGAATGCGTCGCTGCGCGGCGAGCGCGATGATGCGATCACGCCGGCTGTTGAAGAATCCGTCACGGTTGACGATCAGCGCGCCGGCACGTTCCTGCATGAGGGTTGCGAAGGCCGCCTCGAACTCGGCATCGGCGCGGGCCGTCACGACCCGCAGCTGCTGCGAAAGGGCGCGCGCCGCATCCTGCACCTCGGCCGTATCGTTTGCTGCCCTGGGGTGATCGGGGTTGAGGAGAAAACCGACCGTCGAGGCCCCGGGCACCAGCTCACGTATCAGCTCGAGCCGTTTCGCGCCCACCGCCCCGCCCATCAAGGTGGCGCCGGTGATGTTCCCGCCCGGCCGGTTCAGGCTAGCAACGAGCCCCATCTCGACTGCGTCGCTCCCCATGACAAAGACCACCGGGACGGTCGCCGTCGCTGCCTTCGCGGCCTGTGCGGTTATCTCGCCGCCGACCGGAACGATAACCGCCACACGCCGCCCGACCAACTCGGCCGCGAGCGCGGGCAGGCGTGCGTAGTTCCCCTCAGCCCAGCGGAAGGCGATGTGCACGTTCTGCCCCTCGACATAGCCGCTTTCTCTGAGGCCTTCGCGAAAAGCCGCCACCAATGAGGCGGATTCCCCCGGCGACCTGCTGCTCAGAAAGCCGATCAGCGGTACGGGGGGCTGCTGCGCACGGCCCGTGATCGGCTGCGCGGCGGCGGCGCTTGCGAGAAGCGCGATGACCTCCCGCCGCCTCATTCGATCACCTCGTCGGCGCGGGCGAGGAGGGTGGGGGGGATTTCCAGCCCGAGTTCGCGCGCGGTCTTCAGGTTGATCACGAGCTCGAATTTCGTCGGCTGCTCGACCGGGAGGTCGCTCGGTTTGGTTCCGCGCAGCACCTTATCCACGTAGTCGGCGGCTCGCCGGAACAGATCCAGGTAGTCCGGCGCATAGGAGATCAGGCCACCGGCCGCGACGATGTCGCGGAAACCGTGCATGGTCGCCAATCTTGCGCCCAGTGCAGCGGCGTTGATGCGCTCCCGGTTCTCGTTGAAGATGGCGTCGCTCGCGACATAGAGCGCGTGCGCGCGATCCCTCACGCCTTCGATCGCGTCTACGATGTCCTCCGGACGGCGGATGCCGGACGCCACCACCTCGAGGCCCAAGCTGCGCGCTGCCTGCTGGATTTCCTGCATTTCCGAGAGGCCCCCGGAGTTACCGACGTTAGCCATGACGGCAAGCCTTCGAAGGTCGGGCAACAGCTCGCGCAAGAGCTCGAGCCTCTTTCCCGCGGAATCGGCATGCTGGGTCGATAGCCCCGTCGCGTTTCCGCCTGGCCGCGCCAGGCTCGCAGCCAGTCCGCTGCCGACCGGATCGCCGACGACCGTGAAGACGATCGGAATGTCCGCGGTCGCCCGCTTCGCCGCGATTGCGGTTGCGGTTCCCCACGTGGCTATCACATCGACCTGGAGCCGAACGAGCTCCTTTGCCATTTCGCCGAAGCGCTCGGCTTTCCCCTCCGCCCACCGGAATTCGATCGCCACGGTTTTCCCGTCGGCCCAGCCGAGCTCGCGCAGCCTCTCCGTGAAGACGGCAACCCGCTGGGTTGCGACCGTTGCTGTGGTCGGGCCCAAGAATCCGATCGTCGGCAGTTTTCCGGAGCTCTGCGCAAGAGCGCCCGGCGGCCAAGCCGCCGCCCCAATCAGCGCGATGATCTCCCGCCGCCTCACTCGAGCACCTCGTCGGCGCGGGCGAGGAGGGTGGGCGGGATCGCGAGGCCGAGGGCCGCGGCGGTCTTGAGGTTGATCACGAGCTCGAACTTCGTCGGTTGCTCGACCGGCAGGTCGCCGGGTTTGGCGCCCTTCAAGATCTTGTCCACATAAGTTGCCGCGCGACGATAGTTGTCGGGGACGCTCGGCCCGTAAAACATCAGTCCACCGGGCTCCACGAACTCGCGCCCGCTATAGATCGCAGGAATCCTATGTTTCGCGGCAAGCGCCGCGATCAGGTGACGGTTCGCCTGCGTGACCGCTTCCAGTTGAACGACCAGAGCATTGGAGCTTCCGCGCAGCGACTCAAAAGCGCGCTCGATATCCTCCGCGCTGCGCACATCGAGCGTGCGCAGCGGCAGCCCCTTGGCCTGTGCGGCCGACTGAAGCTCCTTCAGCTGCGGCCCGCTTCCCGGATTGCTCAAGTTGAGCAGGGCCGCAACTCCAGAACTTCCCGGAACCAGCTCCGTGACGAGCTCGATCCGTTTGGCGTCGAGCTCGGACTGCACGCCGCTAAAGCCGGTGATGTTCCCTCCGGGCCGGGCGAGGCTCTCGACGA
>JAREAF010000559.1 GCA_029240475.1 Rhodospirillales bacterium
CGAGTGTAGCGAAGCTGCTCCCGCAACACCATTGCGCGCACGGCGTTCAGGGCTGGCCATGGACCTGCCGATCCAACCGGGCTATCCGCCAATGGAGGCGCGCACCGCCGACCGTCTGCCGGAGGGCCCGGGCTGGCAGTATGAACCGAAATGGGACGGCTTCCGCTGCCTCGCCTTCCGCGACGGCGCCGAGGTGGATCTGCGCTCGAAATCCGGGCAGCCGCTGGCGCGATACTTTCCCGACATCGCCGAGCGCATCGCCCGGCTCGGGCCGAGGCGGTTCGTGCTCGACGGCGAGCTGGTCATCGCGAGCGACGGAAGGCTCGATTTCGAGGAGCTGCAGCTGCGGCTGCACCCCGCCGCGAGCCGGGTCGCCAAGCTCGCCGCCGCCAACCCCGCCAGCTACATCCTGTTCGACCTGCTCGTCGAGCGCGGCGCCAGCCTCGTGGAGCGGCCCCTGACGGAGCGGCGCCCGCGTCTGGAACGGTTCATGCACGGCCTGGCGGACGAGCGGATGCATCTCTCTCCGGCGACCCAGAGCGTAGAGCAGGCTCGGGCATGGTGCGAGGAGGTCGGCCAGGCGCTCGACGGACTCATCGCCAAGCGGCTGGACCAGCCCTATCGCTCGGGCGACCGCGAGGGCGCGATCAAGTGGAAGCGCCTGAAGACCGCCGACTGCGTGGTCGGCGGATTTCGCTACGGCACCAACTCGGAGCTGGTCGGCTCGCTCCTCCTCGGGCTCTACGACGACGACGGGCTGCTGCACCATGTCGGCTACACCTCCACGATTGCGGCGAAGGACAAACCCGAGCTGACGCGCAGGCTCGAAGCGTTGCGCAAGCCGCCCGGCTTCACTGGCGGCGCCCCGGGCGGACCCAGCCGCTGGAGCACGGAGCGCTCCGGCCAGTGGGAGCCGCTCGCGCCCAAGCTCGTGGTGGAAGTGCGCTACGACCATGTGAGCGGCGGCCGATTCCGCCACGGCACCGCGCTGCTGCGCTGGCGCCCGGACAAGGCGCCCAAGCAATGCCGAATGGATCAGATCGAGCCCACCGGCAGCGGCGGAATCGAGGCGCTGTTGCGGACGGGTTGATCCTCGAGGGTGGACCGGCGCGGGGATGATCCGCGCCGATCCGTCCGCCCCCTCTAGGCGACGAAGGCGTCGGGCACGGGCGGCAGCCCAAGCGCGTTGCGCAGAGTCGCCCAATGCATCGCCTCGTCCCCCAGGATGCTCGCCGCCGCCTTGGCAAGCGCACGGTCCTCGAACTGCGGCACCGCGCCGAGATAGGCGCTGACGGCCGCTTGCTCGAGATCGGCGGCAAAGCCAAGCACCTCGGCCTGGGAGGTCAGCCGCCTGTCGGAGAAGTCATAAGGGGCTTTCGGCTCGACCGGGGTGCCGCCGAGCTTGCGCACCGTTTCGGCCAGGAGGTCCCGGTGGGCCTTGTGCTGCCCCTGGAAGGTGACGGCCAGGTCCAGGACAGGCTGATCGAGAAGCCCGCTTTCCGCGCCGAGCTGGTAGGCGGCGATCGCCTCATGCTCCAGGCCGAGGGCGGTGTTGAGGATGCCCACATCCTGCGCCCCGGCCGGAGGCGCCGCATTGCGAGCGGCCATGCTTCCGCAGCCCGCGAGCAGGGCCACCGCGGCGGCCGACAGTCCCGCCTGCCCCGCCCTCCCCAGGAACAGCCGCCGTTCGGGCAAACGCAGGGCTGAGCGGGACGGAGCCTCATCGGCAATCATGGGTCGGATCCTCCATGGCAACCATCTTGCGGGCTTCTACTCCATCCCTGGCTCAGCGGATGCATTCCGCCGTCCGAGGGGGAAGTTGACCGGCCCCGGCCGGGCTCCTACCGTCCCGGCCCATGCGAAGCCGGATGCCGCAGGCCATCTGGGCCCTCGGCCTAGTCAGCCTATTCATGGACGTCTCCTCGGAAATGATCCACGGCCTGTTGCCGATCTTCGTGGTGGGCACGCTGGGGGCCAGCGCCTTCGCGCTTGGGCTGATGGAGGGTGTGGCCGAGGCCGTCGCCTCCATCCTGAAGCTCCCCTCGGGGTGGCTCAGCGATCGGTGGCGCAGACGCAAGCCGCTCGCGTTGCTCGGATATGGCTTGGCCGCACTGGTGAAGCCGATCTTCGCGCTGGCGCCCACTCTGGGCTGGGTTTTCACGGCGCGATTTCTCGACCGGGTGGGCAAGGGCATTCGCGGCGCCCCGCGCGATGCGCTGGTGGCCGACCTCGCCCCGCGCGCGCTGCACGGCGCCGCGTTCGGACTGCGGCAGGCGCTCGACACGATCGGCGCCTTTGCCGGGCCGCTCGTCGCCGTCGCCATTTTGGCGCTTTCGGCCGACAATGTGCGGCTGGTGTTCTGGCTCGCCGTGCCGCCGGCTTTCATCTCCGTGCTCTTGCTCTGGTTCCTGGTTCCCGAAGCGCATTCGGAGCCGGCGCGCGAACCGGCCCCGCAGAGTCTGGGCGCGGCGGCGGCTCCAGAGCAGGCCCCCATGACGCTGTCCGGGATGGGCCGGCCCTTCTGGGGCGCGATCGCGCTCACGGCGGTCTTCACGCTCGGCCGTTTCAGCGAGGCATTTCTGGTGCTGCGGGCCCAGGATCGCGGCCTCCCGCTCACGCTGGCGCCGCTGGTCCTGGTGACCATGAACGTGGTCTATTCCCTCGCCGCCTATCCGGCGGGCGGCTGGTCGGACCGGCTCGGCCGGCGCGGGCTGCTGCTGATGGCGGCGCTCATCATGGCTGCGGCCGACGCGCTGCTGGCGGCGGCGCAAGGACTGGCGCTCGTCGCCGCGGGCGTCGCGTTGTGGGGGTTGCACATGGCCTTCAGTCAGGGCGTGCTGACGGCGCTGATCGCGGATACGGCGCCGGCCCATCGCCGCGGCACCGCGTTCGGCGTCTTCCACC
>JAREAF010000560.1 GCA_029240475.1 Rhodospirillales bacterium
CCGGCAGGCGGAGCTGCTCCGCGCTGGCGTCCGGACGCTCGGCGTGGCCCTGGTGCTGGTGATCCCGACGATCAGCGCATCCAGCGCATCGTGCTGGCTGCGCCCCGGCCGGAACCCGTAGCTGAACCCGAGGAAGTCCTCCTCGTAGATCGCATTCAGCACCTCGACCGTGGCCCTCTGGACGATCTTGTCCTCCAGAGCCGCGACCGCCAAAGGCCGCTGCCGACCGTCCGGCTTCGGAATGTACCGTCGTCGGGATGGCAGGGCGCGGTACGCTCCCCGGTGGACCCGGGCGTGCAGATCCCGAAGCCTTGGCTCGAGGGCTGCCTCATAGTCCCGCCAGGTCAGCCCGTCCACGCCGGGAGCGGCGTCGCGGTTGTCGCCTTCCGCCATGAGAACAGCGTCGGCACCTCACTTACTGTAGAGCGCGGGATGCCAAACGACGATGCCGGCGAAGCCGACAAGATTCAGCTGCACGAGAGGAGACGCAAGGAACGCGTCAAGCGACATTGATCCATCATGCCTCACCTCCCAATGAGGAGGATCGAGTTTGCGTTGGCCGAATAAGGGGAAGGGCGTCCGCGCCGGCGGGTACCGGCGCG
Source organism: Rhodospirillales bacterium (assembly GCA_029240475.1). Classification (GTDB taxonomy): domain Bacteria; phylum Pseudomonadota; class Alphaproteobacteria; order JAREAF01; family JAREAF01; genus JAREAF01. The sequence continues at coordinate 603 of JAREAF010000560.1, forward strand.
GGCAACTTTGGGGCAGTGCTTATTTGCTCATCGGATAGGTGAGCTCTTTTTCATCCGTGTCGACGACGAAGACCGCCAGCAGGCGCGCCGGCTCCGTGTCGCTCGCGTTCTCGCTCACGCCATGACGATCGCCGGGATTTTCCGAGAAGCTCTCGCCGGCGCGATACGTAGTCACTTGCCCATCGTTGACCTGGCTTCGGATCGCCCCTCCAGCACCGTTGCATAGATGAAGGCGGAGCTCGGGTGGGTATGCGCAGGCGAGAAGCCGCCGGGCTCGTATTCGACCAGCACGCCCCTGATGCTCTTGCCGGGCACGTTTGGAAGCACCTGGTCGTAAACAAGCGTCACCTTCGACTTATCGTCCGAGGCGTCCTGGGCCGCTGCTGCGCTCACGCAAATGGTACCCAGCGCCGCTGCGTAGAGGAACTGCCTGATCATGGGTGGTCTCCTGTCGTGAATGTGTGAAAGGCGAGCGCGATCACCGATCCGGTGGCTCGCCAAAGGTCGGCGATCTTGCCCTCGGTAGGCTGGTGAGCGCGCGCTTTCCGCTATCCGGCGATAAAGGCGAGCAGGTCCGCATTGACCTGATCCTGGTGCGTTGCGGTCAAGCCGTGTGGCGCGCCTGGATAGTAGATTTCCTTGGCGCCTTTGATGAGCCTGGCCGATTTCTTCGCTGAGTCCTTGACCGGTACGATCTGGTCGTCCTCGCCGTGGAGCACCAGCGTCGGGACGTCGAACTTCTTGAGGTCCTCGGTGAAGTCGGTCTCCGAAAAGGCCTTGATGCTTTCGTAAGCCCCCTTGACCCCCGCCTGCATGCTCCAGAGCCAGAACTGGTCGAGGATGCCCTGGGAGACCTGCGCACCGGGACGGTTCGCGCCGTAGAAGGCGATCGCCAGCTCCTTGTAGTATTGCGAGCGATCGCCCGACACACCGGCCCGGATCGCGTCGAACACCTCCATCGGCAGCCCCTCCGGATTGGCGGGGGTCTGCAGCATGATCGGCGGCACCGCCGCGACGAGGACGGCCTTCTTGACCCTCCTGGTCCCGTGCCGACCGATGTATCGGGCGACCTCGCCGCCGCCGGTGGAGTGGCCGATCAGGACCGCATCCCTCAGGTCCAGCGCTTCGATGACGGCCGCGAGATCGTCGGCATAGCCGTCCATGTCGTTGTGCGCCGATGGCTGGCTTGAGCGGCCGTGACCGCGTCGGTCGACCGCTACGCAGCGATAGTCGTGCTGCACGAGGAACAGCATCTGGGCGTCCCAGGCGTCCGAGTTCAGTGGCCAGCCGTGCGAGAAGGTCACGACCGGGCCGCTGCCCCAGTCCTTGTAGTAGATCTCGGCGCCGTCCTTCGTGGTGATCGTGCTCATCGTCTTGGCTCCTCTGCTCGGGTGCGAAGAGAAGGATTTTGCGGTTGCGCCGGCCTGCGGATTCATCTCCGCGCCGACGTGCGGCTGAGCCAATCCTCGAAGCGGATCGAGCCCAGGCGCGGATGGTCGCCGGGCGTCAGCGACCGATCGTTCAACTCCGTGCCGTAGTAGCGCGCGTGAACGTCGGCGATTACCTCGCGTCTGTCCCCGCTCGCGTTCAGAAGCATCCGTGCGAGCTTGTCGAGAGGGCAAGGCTCGGGACCGGCGATCTCGATCGTGCCGTTCACCGGTGCGCCGAGCGCGGCGTCCGCCATCGCATCGGCCGCGTCATCCGCTGCGATCGGCTGCAGAAGGGCAGGCGACAGCCGAATGACGTCGCCGTCGACGCAGGATTCGACGATGCGGTCGATGAACTCGAAGAATTGGGTGGAGCGAACGATCGTATACGGAATTCCGGACGCCTTGATCAGATTCTCCTGGGCCATCTTCGCGCGCAAATAGCCGTTTGCGGGAAGGCGGTCGGCGCCGACGACCGACAGCGCGAGATGGTGCCCCACGCCGGCGGCCGCCTCCGCGGCCAGGAGATTGCGGCCGGACGTCTCGAAGAACTCGAGGGCCGCCTTGTCCTCGAAGGAGGGCGAGTTTGCCAGGTCGACGACGACCTCTGCGCCTGCAAGCGCCTCGGCCAGTCCCTCGCCGGTGATGGTGTTGACACCCGAGTTCGGGGACGCCGCCACCACCTCATGGCCCTTCTGACGAAGCCTATTCACAAGCTTCGTCCCGATGAGGCCGCTGCCTCCGATAACCACGATTTTCATGGGTTCTCACCTACGTCGTTTACTCATAAATCGGCGGAGCCGGACGAGGCGCGTTTGATGTCCGCTTGTCCCCCGACAGCGGCGCAAAAGCGGACATTCCACCACTTCGGCTTG
>JAREAF010000561.1 GCA_029240475.1 Rhodospirillales bacterium
ATCGGCGTCGTCACCTTCGAGATCGCGTGGGCCAGCCGCATACACGCGCGCTCCACGGGACCGAGCCGCGTCGGCACGACGAGGCCCGCCAGGACGAGCGCCGCGCCCAGCGCGCCCAGCACGGCGGCGGCCGTCGGCTTGCCGCGCCACAGCAGCAGCGCGCCGAATGCGGCGAACGCCAGGCCGACGGTGAGGCCGAACTTCCGGCCCTCCGCCGCCGTCAGTCGAGCTGGAACTCCTGCTGCCATTGGGTCTCCTCCTTCCATTGCGCCTGACCGGCCTTTTCGAGCAGGAACGGGCCGAGCACGAGACTGTCGATGTGGGTCCGCATGAAGCAGCGATACGCGTCCTCCGGCGAGCAGACGATCGGCTCGCCGCGGACGTTGAAGGACGTGTTCACGACGACCGCGCACCCGGTCAGCTCCCGGAAGGTGTCGATCAGGTCGTAGTAGTCCGGATTGGTCTCGCGACTCACGGTCTGGATGCGCGCCGAGTAGTCGATGTGCGTGATCGCCGGAATGTCCGAGCGCAGCATGTTGAGCTGCTCGATCCCCCAGAGCTTCTCCGAGCCGGCGGGCATCGGCAGCTGGCGCTCCTTCTTCACGGGCGCGACGAGCAGCATGTACGGCGACTCGCAATCGAGCTCGAAGTACTCCGACGCGTACTCCTTCAGCACGCTCGGCGCGAACGGCCGGAATCCCTCGCGGAACTTGATCTTGAGGTTCATCTGCGACTGCATCCGCGGGCTGCGTGGATCGCCGAGGATGCTGCGCGAGCCGAGCGACCGCGGTCCGAACTCGAGCCGGCCGTTGAACCAGCCGACGATCTTCTCCTCGGCGAGATTCTCGGCGACGCGCCTGAGCAGCGTATCCCGATCGAGGCGTACGTAGCTCGCGCCCTGGCTCTCGAGAAAGCGCTCGATCTCCTCGGTGGAGTACGAGGGCCCGAGGTACGCGCCCTTCATCGCGTCCTTCCCCGGCGTGACCCGGCGCGGACGCGAGAGGTAGCGGTGGTGGATCAGCGAGGCGACACCGAGCGCGCCGCCCGCGTCGCCGGAGGCGGGCTGGATCCAGAGCCGCTTGAAGGGTCCCTCGCGCAGCAGCCGGCCGTTGCCGACGCAGTTGAGCGCGACGCCGCCGGCGAGACAGAGGTTCTCCATCCCCGTCTCGCGGTGGGCCGTACGCGCCATGCGGAGCATGATCTCCTCCGTCACGACCTGCACCGACCGGGCGAGATCCATCTCCTTCTGCGTGAGCTTCGACTCCGGCACGCGCGGCGGACCGCCGAACAGCTCGTTGAACGCCTCGCTGGTCATCGTGAGGCCGCTCAGATAGCCGAAGTACTTCTGGTTCATCGTGAACGACCCGTCCTCATGCAGGTCGATCAGATGCTTGTAGATCAGATCCACGTACCTGGGCTCACCGTACGGCGCGAGACCCATCACCTTGTATTCGCCGGAGTTCACCTTGAACCCGGTGTAGTACGTGATCGCGGAATACAGCAGGCCGAGTGAGTCCGGCCACTTCAGCTCGCGCAGGATCTCGAGGTTCGCGCCCTTCCCGGCGCCGATCGTCGCCGTCGCCCATTCGCCGACGCCATCCATCGTGAGGATCGCCGCCTCCTCGAACGGGGATGGATAGAACGCGCTCGCCGCGTGCGACTCGTGATGCTCGGCGTACAGGAGCGAGCCCTCGTAGCCGCCCAGCGCCGCCCGCAGCTCGCGGTCCGTGAACAGCTTCTCCTTCACCCACAGCGGGCCGGCCATGAGGAAGGACCGGAATCCCTTCGGGGCGACGGCGAGATACGTCTCGAGGATGCGGTCGAACTTGAGCAGCGGCTTGTCGTAGAAGCCGACGTGATCGACCTCGGCGAGGGTGATCCCCGCCTCGCGCAGGCAGTACTCCACGGCGAGCCGCGGGAACCGCTCGTCCCCCTTCTTCCGCGAGAATCGCTCCTCGTGCCCGGCGGCGACGATCTCGCCGTCCCGCAGCAGCGCGGCGGCGCTATCGTGGTAGTAGGCGGAGAGGCCGAGGATGTACTCGTGGGCCATTGAAAAAGACTGGTCGGAGCGCGGAGGAATGGCTGGCGCACGAGGGTGCGCAACGCAGGGCGGGGTGACGAAGGAAAGACGCCGGGGCGTGGGGGCCCGCAACAGGGCGTTGGGGCGTGCTGCCCCACGTTCATCCCGGGGCGGCGTTCACCCGCTCTCGTCGCAGGAATATATTACCTGCGATCCCTGATTTTCGAGGTTGAAGCGAATCTCGCGGAGCTGGGACATCGCCTGCCGCAGCCCGTCCTGCCTGCTCTTCTGGCAGATCAGGAGGAGAAAGCCGCCGCCCCCCGCGCCGAGCACCTTGCCGCCGATGGCGCCATGCTCGAGCGCATGCTGGTAGATCCCGTCGATCTCCGGGCTGCTGATGCTCGTCGCCAGCTCGCGCTTCCAGAGCCAGCTCTGGTGCAGCAGGCGGCCCAGCGACTCGACGTCGCCCGCGAAGAGCGCATCGCGCCCCTTGGCGACCAGGCCGACCATCTTGCCGAGCACCTCCCGCTTGTCCGCGTGCGCCATGTTGCCCTTCTGCTCCGCCAGGATCGACGACGCCGGACGGCTCTTCCCCGTGAAGTAGAGCAGCATGCTCTCGGCGAACGTGCGGTGATTCGCCTGGGTGAGCAGCATGGGCTCCACGTTCACCTGGCCCGACGGAAGAAAGGTGAACACGTTCAGCCCCCCGTACGCCGCGGCATACTGATCCTGCTTGCCGATGGGCTCCCGCAGCGTGTCGATCTCGATGCCGCATGCGCCGGCCGCGAGCATCTCCTTGGTCGCGTAGCGGCCCTGCCGCGCATGGAGGTTGTGCAGCAACGCCACGGTGAAGGCGGAGGAGGAGCCCAGCCCCGTGCCGG
>JAREAF010000562.1 GCA_029240475.1 Rhodospirillales bacterium
ACGCGGCTCTTTGGCCGGCCCGACGATCTGCGCCGGTTCGTCGATCGCGCGCACCAGCTCGGGCTCGGGGTGATCCTCGATGTGGTCTATAACCATCTGGGCCCGGACGGCTGCTACCTGCGCGCCTTCTCCAAGCACTATTTCACGGACCGCTACGAGAATGAGTGGGGCGACCCGCTCAATTTCGACGGCTTCCAGTCGCGCCCGGTCCGCGAGTTCTTCCTTGCCAATGCGCGTTACTGGATCGAGGAGTTCCACCTCGACGGGCTGCGCCTCGACGCCACGCAGAGCATGTTCGACTCTTCGACGAGGCACATCGTCATGGAGGTCGCGGAGACGGTCCGCGCGGCTGCTCCGGAGCGCGGCACCTACATCGTCGCCGAGAACGAGCCTCAGCATGCGCGCCTGGCCAGGCCGAAGGGGCGCGGCGGATACGGGCTCGACAGCCTCTGGAACGACGATTTCCACCACAGCGCCACGGTCGCGCTGACGGGGCGAAGCGAAGCCTATTACATGGACTATCAAGGCCGCCCCCAGGAATTCGTCTCGATGGCGCGGCACGGCTTCCTCTATCAGGGCCAACGCTACAAATGGCAGAAGAAGCGCCGGGGCATGCCCTCGCTGGACCTCGATCCCTGCACGTTGATCGCTTATCTGCAGAATCACGATCAGGTCGCGAACTCCGCGCGCGGCGCTCGGCTGCATGAGCTGACCAGCGCCGGCCGGCTGCGCGCCGCCACGGCCTTGCTGCTGCTGGGGCCGGCGACCCCCATGCTGTTCCAGGGGCAGGAGTTCGCCGCCTCAGCGCCTTTCCTCTATTTCGCCGATCACAACCCCGAGCTCGCGCGCGCGGTGACGGCGGGCAGGCGGGAGTTCCTGTCGCAGTTCCCGAGCATCGCCACGCCGGAGATCCAGGCGAGGCTCGCCGACCCCTCCGACCCGCAGACCTTCGTGCAATGCAAGCTGGACTGGAGCGAACGCGAGCGGCACGCCCCCATCTATCGTCTGCACCAGGAGTTGATCCGGCTGCGCCGGGAGGACCCCGTCCTGTCCCGCTGCGGCGTGGGGCGGACGGTCGAGGGCGCGGTGCTCGGACCCGAGGCCTTCCTGCTGCGCTATCTCGACAGGGAAGGGGGTCGCGATCGCCTGCTGCTGGTGAATTTCGGCCGCGACCTGCATCTCGATCCCGCGCCCGAGCCGCTCCTGGCGCCTCCCCAGGGCCTGGAATGGGGGCTCCTGTGGTCCAGCGAGGACCCCGCTTACGGTGGCGGTGGTACCGTCTCTCCCGAAAGCGCGGAGAACTGGCGGCTGCCGGGACACGCCGCGCTGCTGCTCGGCGCCGGGGAGCCGCCCGAGGCGGGTACCCACACAGGAACGGAGGCACCTGCCTCGGGTTGATTCTCGAAGGCGGCGGGCGGGCTCCGCCGCGCCGAGCTCCAGGGAGGGAGTGACCGAGATGCCGCGCCGCAAGGACGAGTATCCCGAGGTTCGTGCCTGGGCCGCCGGGACTGCCAAGAGCCCCGGCGACTCTCCCGGTACGGAGCGCCGCTCCGCCGAGCAGGTCGATCGCTCCGAAAGCCGCATGACGGCCGAGCAGCAGCGCCGCCTGCGCGATCTCTGCGAGCGGTCCGGAACCGAGTTCGTCGAACGCCTCACGCCCGAGGAGGCGGAGGCGCGCATCGCCGAGCTGGAGCGCATCCTGCGCTGACTTCGATGTGGAACGCGGCTTCGGGCGGCGGCGAAAGACTTGAGAGCATGCTGGCCCGAGAGGCCTGCCCGTTCGATGCCTGGAACCCTCAGTCCGCGATCGATCAAGTTCTGGACTGCATCGGCGACCGCCGGCTGGTGCTGTTGGGCGAAGCCACGCACGGGACCTCGGAGTTCTACCGGTTCCGGGCAGGCTTGACCGCGACCCTGATCGAGCGGCGCGGCTTTCGGATCGTGGCGCTGGAGGCGGACTGGCCCGATGCGCGCCGGCTCGACGATTTCGTGCGGCACCGCCAGCCGGCCGGCGACTGGACAGCGTTCGCGCGCTTTCCCACCTGGATGTGGCGAAACCGCGAGATGCTCGATTTCTGCCGATGGCTGCGCGCGCGCAACCTCGCCCATCCCATCGAGCGCCGCGCCGGAATCTACGGCCTCGATCTGTACAGCTTGTCGAGCTCGATCGCCGCGGTGCTGCAGTACCTGAATGGGGTGGATCCGGAGCTCGCGCGCCGCGCGACCGAGCGTTATGCCTGCTTCTCCCCGTTCCTCGAGGACCCTGCGAGCTACGGCGAGCGCGCGACGCTCGGCGGCTTTCAAGGGTGCGAACGCGAGGCGCTGGACATGCTCGGCGATCTCCTGCGCCGCCAGGTCGAAGAGGATCAGGACCGCTTCCTCGACGCGGCGCAGAACGCGCGCCTCGTGGCCAATGCGGAAGCCTATTACCGCAGCATCTATTACGGCGACGCCGATTCCTGGAATCTGCGCGACAGCCACATGTTCGAGACGCTGACCACGCTCCTGGAATGGCAGGGCGGGCGCTCGAAGGCCGTGGTCTGGGCGCATAACTCCCATCTTGGCGATGCGCGCGCGACGCAGATGGCGTGGCGCGGCGAGCACAATATCGGGCAGCTGTGCCGAGAGCGCTTCGGCGAGGAGTGCTTCCTGCTCGGCTTCGGAACCGACCGCGGCACCGTGGCGGCGGCAACCGATTGGGGCGGCCCGATGGAGATCAAGCAGGTCCGCCCGGCGAGAGGCGATTCCTATGAGGGCCTGTGCCGGCGGCTCGGTATCCCGGCTTTCCACCTGCCGTTGCTTGAGGCCTCCGCGGAGTTGCGCGAAGGGCTGGAGGCGCCGCGACTGGAGCGGGCCATCGGCGTCATCTACCGCCCGGAGAGCGAGCGCTACAGCCA
>JAREAF010000563.1 GCA_029240475.1 Rhodospirillales bacterium
CCATGGTGATATCGACTTCGCCCGAGAGCAGGAGATCCTGCCCATTGTCGGCGGCCAGCGTCTTGATGTGCCTCTTCTGCTTGATCAGCAGGTCGCGGGCCTTGGCGATCTCGTCGGGGTTGGTCGAGTTGATGCTGTAGCCGAGGAATTTGAGCGCGAAACCAAGCGCGGAGCGCTGATCGTCCAGAAGCGCAATGCGGCCTGAGTGTTTGTCGCCGTCGAAGATCGCGGCCAGGCTGTCGATCTCGCCCGTCTTGGAGGGGCGGTAGCCGAGCCCGACCGTTCCCCACATGTAAGGAACGCCGAACTTCAGCCCCGGATTGAAGGACGGGTTGGTGAAGACCGGGTCGGGATCAAGGTTCTTGACGTTGGGGATCTTCGAAAGATCCAGCGGCTGCACCATCCCGACCTCGATCATGTCGGCCAGCGTGTAGTCGGTCGGCACGATGATGTCGTAGCCGGGATTGCCGGCCTTCAATTTGGCAAACAGCTCTTCATTGCTGGCGAAAAGATCGTACTGGACCTCGATGCCTGTCTTCTCCTTGAAGGTGTCGAGCGTCGTCTCGCCGATATAGGTGTCCCAGTTATAGACGTTCAGCTTCTTCTCCTCGGCCGCGAAGCTCCCCCGCGGCAGGATCGAGATCGCCACGCCGGCGGCGCCGGCAGCGCCCAGGCCCCTCAGTAGAGACCGGCGCGTTGTCCGCCGGATCAGCGTCTTCTTCATAGTCAGTTCCTCCTCTGTGATCGCAAGCGCGCCCTGTTGTTTTCCGTTCTAACGCCGGGCAACGTCCCGCGCCGTCAGGTCCAGGCACTTTTTGGCGGCCTCGACCAGCTCGTCGATTTCCCCGCGGCTCATGATCAGCGGGGGCGAAAGCAGCATTGTATCCCTGGTGGCGCGCATCACAACGCCATTGGCAAAGCAATGGTCGCGGCAGATCAGCCCGACTTCTCCGATCGGGTCAAAGAATTCACGGCGTTTCTTATCTTTTACCAGCTCGATCGCGGCGATGAAGCCGACGCCCCGGACCTCTCCCACCAATGGGTGATCCTCCAGCTCGCGCAGCCGGTTCTGCAGATAAGGCCCCGTCTCGGCCGCCACCCGGGCGATGATGCCTTCCTCTTTCAGGATCCGGATGTTCTCCAACGCCACCGCGCAGGCGACGGGATGTCCGGAATAGGTAAAGCCGTGGGCGAACTCGCCGCCCGACATCAGGGCCTCGGCCACCCGGTCGCCGACCATAACCGCCGAGAGCGGCAGGTAGCCCGAGGTGATGCCTTTGGCGAGCGTCATGAAGTCGGGGCGGATGTCGAAATGCTCGGAGCCGAACCAGCGGCCGGTCCGGCCAAATCCGCAGATCACCTCGTCGGCGATCAGCAGCACGTCATATTGGCGGCAGATGCGCTGGATCTCGGGGAAGTAGCTTTGCGGCGGGATGATGACGCCGCCCGCGCCCATGACCGGCTCGGCGATGAAGGCGGCGACCTGTTCGGGCCCCAGCTCCAGGATCTTCTCTTCGAGCTTGCGCGCGGCCAGCAAGCCGAAATCCTCCGGCTCCATGTCGCCGCCCAAGCCGTACCAGTAGGGCGGCATGATATGCACGAAACCCGGCAGGGGAAGGTCCGCCTGCGCATGCATCGCCGGCATGCCGCCGAGGCTTGCGGAGGCCATGGTCGAGCCGTGATAGCCCAAGGTCCGGCTGATGATCGTCTTCTTGCTGGGCCGGCCCATCAGGTTCCAGAAATGCCGCACCATCCGCACGATGGTGTCGTTCGCCTCGGAGCCGGAGCCCGCATAGAAGACGTGGTTCAGGCCCTCGGGCGTGAGCTCGACGAGGAGCCTGGACAGCTCGATCGAGGGCGGCGTCGCGGTCTTGAAGAAGGTGTTGTAGTAGGGCAGCTCGACCATCTGCCGGTAGGCGGCCTCGGCCAGCTCCTTGCGGCCATAGCCGACATTCACGCACCAGAGGCCGGCCATGCCGTCGATGAGACGGCGCCCTTCCGAATCCCAGAGATGCACGCCTTCGGCCTTGGTGATGATCCGCACGCCTTCGCGATTAAGGGCCGTGCTGTCGGTGAAGGGGTGCAGGTGATGCGCGCGGTCCAGCGCCTGCCACTCGGCGGTGCTGTTGCGGACGGGACTCGTAAGCATGGATCAAATCCTGACTGAAACGGGCTGACGCGAGCCGGAACTCCGGCTTGGAGTACGGTGGCGAAGATTCATCGCCGATCCGTAAGCGGCCGGCGGGGCCGCCACCCGAATTCAGGGATTGAAGCCGATGCGCGCGCACAAGATCAGCAGCTCGGCGTGACGGTTGCCGGGCCGCCGGCGCCGCAAATTGCGGGAAGCGCTCGGCCCCCCGACGCTGCGCCGTCGCGATGCGCTGACGAAGCTGCCGTTTCTGTTCACGACCGGCATGGTAGACCGATCTTCAAACATTTAGCAAAAGATGTTCTCTTTCCCAGGAGGAGATCACCCTCTGATAGGCGTTCAACTCCGTTTGCTTCACGGCGTTGACCGCCCGGATGAAGCGCTCCCCCAGCACGCTGCGCAGCGGCTTTGACGCGTTGAGGCGGCTCAAGGCGTCGTAGAGGGTGCGCGGCAGCGTGTGAGCCAGCTTGTAAGCATCTCCTTCTATCGGTCTGGACGGCTTCATCTTTTCGACCATTCCGATATAGCCGCAGGCGAGGCTCGCGGCGATGCAGAGATAAGGGTTCGCGTCGGCCCCGGTGAGGCGGTTTTCGATGCGGCGGCTGGAGGGCGCGGAGACCGGCACACGAAGCCCGACCGTCCGGTTGTCGAGGCCCCAATGCACATTGATCGGCGCGTCCGACCAGGGCAGGAGGCGCCGATAGGAATTCACGTTCGGCGCCAGCAGCGGCATCGCCGCGGGCAGATA
>JAREAF010000080.1 GCA_029240475.1 Rhodospirillales bacterium
GGGGGAATCGCCGCGGCCTTTGACCGCCTCGCCCTTTTCGGTGAGCGCGGTCTGTTTGGTGATGTTGTTCTCTCCGTGCAGCGCGGCGAGGTCCGTTGCGATGACGTCGCCTTTGGCGTTCACCCATGGCCCCTCGCCGATGCGGTCGCGCGCATTCACGGCGTCTGCGCCCTGCGTGCTGAGATAGGCGCGCCAGGTCTTGCCGCCCGCGCCGGCGGCTTCCGCCAGCGCCTGGCAGTGGCGGTCCGCGCCCTCGATGCCGCCGAGATCGGCGCCCTTGCCCAGCCCGACGCTGGTCACGAAGAAGCTCATCTCGCCCTGTTGGGCGTGAGCGGGAAGACCGCTTGCCGCGGCGCCGGCGCAACCGACCAGCAGTGCGAGGACATATTTCTGCATGGCTCACCTGCCACAAGGACCGGAAAGGATACGGCGCACCCGCGCACAGGTTGCGGCGAGATCCCGTCCGGTCAGAAGGCGATGAGCCGCCCCGCGACGATCGCCGCCGTCCAGAGCGCCAGCGACAGGGCCGCCGAGATCCGCAATCCTGCCTCGATCTCGCCGCCGCCCTGGGTGAGGGCACGCCACCGGCGGGTCGAGTGAAGATAAACGGCGTGCGCCGCTCCGAGCGCCACCAGCGCCGCCTTGGTCAAAAAGGCCGGATTGGCCGCATAATCCTGCGGCTCGACCGTGAAGAGCAGCGCGCCCGTGACGATCGCAACGCCGAGCCCGGACGCCGCGACGCGCGGCAGGTAGCGTGCGAGCGGCTGCGCCGGAACGGAGCGGAACGCGCCCAGCAGCCTCAAATCGAGGCAGAGGATCGAGCCGAACAGGGTTGCGAGGCCGAGGATGTGGGCGGCGTTGACCAGCGGATAGACGTAGCGTGAGCTCTTCAGCGACTGCGCGACCGGCGACTGAGCGACAAATGCGAGGATGTCGTCCAACGCTCGCCGGTCCCGCGGGTCAGCTCGCGGGCTCCACCGTCTTTTCGCGGCTTGGATAGACGTCGTAGGTCTTGCCGTTGACGGTGATCGTCTCGGCCTTGAAGGCGAGCTCCTCCGGGTCGCGCGAGCGGTGCCCGGTGACGACCGCCTCGTCGCCCACTTCAGCGGCTCCCTCGACGAAGCCCGCCCGCGCGGTCGCCGCCGGCGGCGCGAGGTCGACGCGCCAGACGCCCTCCTCGGTGCGCAGCCGAATCTGCGCATGCGGATTGCCCAGGCTGATCTCTTCGATGGTCCCGAACAGCCGCGTCTCTTCGTCCTCGGTCCAGGACCAGCCGTGGTGGGCGAGCGCCGCCGCAGGAGCCGCCAACCCCAGCGCCGCGGCCAGCACCGCCACGCGTGCATTCATTCCAGCCATGCCGAGCCTCCTCCGCGAGGTGCGAGCAGCGCCGAGCTTCTGATATAGCGCGCGCGGGCGGGCCGCCAACCGCTTGGGCTAGAGACTCAAGGCATAGAGCCGCGTGCCGGCATCCTCGGGCGTCAGCCGGATCACCCGCTCGAAACGAAAGCCGAGGCGCTCCAGCAACGCCATCGAGCGCTCGTTGTCGAGCGAGGTGATGGCGAGCACGCGGCGAAGGCCGAAGGCGTCCCGCGCCTCGGTCAGCACCATCGATGCCGCCTCGCGCGCATAGCCCTGCCCGCGATGGGCGGGCAGGAAGGCGAAGCCGAGATCGAACTCGGGCAGGGTGTCGCGCTTGATCAGGCCGCACAGGCCCATCGCCGCGCCGTCGCTCCTGCGCTCGACGGCATAGAGGCCGAAACCGTAGGTCTCGTACATGCGCGCGGGGCCGTTGCGGATGTAAGCCCGCGCATCCTCGAGCGTACGCACGCCGCGATCGCCGATGAAGCGCAGCCAGTCGGGATCGTTGAGGAGCGCATGGATGAAGGGTGCGTCCTCAACCGTCAGGCGGCGCAGGATCAGCCGCTCGGTCTTCATCCGCCCACGCGCGCAGGTCCTGGCGCCTTCAACGGCCAGAGCACGACGAAGCCGGCGGCGAGGAAGGCGATGATGGTCGCCATGCCGGCGCGGATGTCGCCGGCCAGCGCCGTCGCCGTCGAGAAGGCGAAGGGCGCGAGGAACGCGGTGGCCTTGCCGGAGAGGGCGAATAGGCCGAACATCTCCGCCTCCAGGCCCGGCGGCGCGAGCCGCGCCATCAGCGAGCGGCTGGCGGACTGCGCCGGCCCGACGAACAGGCCGAGCGCCCCGGCGATGACCCAGAACTGCGTCTTGTCCTCGACGACGAGCGCCGCCGCGCCGAGCAGGATCAGGCCCGCGAGCGCGACGAGGATCGTCGGCTTGGGCCCGATGCGGTCGTCGATCCAGCCGAAGGCCGCCGCGCCGATGGCCCCGGTGACGTTGAGGAGGATGCCGAGCATCAGCACCTCGTCGAGCCGGAACTGGAATCGCTGCGCGGCGAAGATGCCGCCGAAGGCGAAGAGCGCGGCGAGGCCGTCGGTGTAGAGCATGCGCGCGATCAGGAAGCGCAGCAGCACGCCATGGCCCCAAGCCTTGCGCAGCGTCGATTTGAGATCGGACCAGCCGCCGGCGATGGCCGCGCCGATCGGCATGCCAGCCCCGCGCGGCTCGGCCACGAACACGAACAGCGGCAGCGAAAAGACGAGCAGCCACAGCGCGGTCAGCACCGCCGTGGCGCGCACCGGCTCGGCGGTGGAGGGATCGAGGAAGGCGGGCGGCGGGTCCGCCTTGATCAGCAGCGTCAGGCACAGCACCAGCGCGGCCAGGCCGCCCGCATAGCCGGCCGCCCAGCCCCAACCGGAGAGCCGGCCGACCATATGCGGCGGGGCGAGGCGCGGCAGCAGCGCGTTGTAGAACACCGTCGCCAGCTCGACGGCGACATTGGCCAGCGCCACCAGCACCAGCGCGAGCAGGATGTCGCTCTCCATCGGGCGCACGAACCACAGGCCCGCGGTGAAGAGCGCGGCGGCGAGGGTGAGCGCGGCGAGCCAGGGCTTGAGGCGGCCCGAGCGGTCCGCGACCGCGCCCACGAACGGCGCGGTCACTGCGACCGCGACGCCCGAGACGCCCAGCGCGAGGCCCCAATCCTCCGCGCCGGCCGAACCGGGCCCGGCGACCATCTGGCTGAAATAGGTCGGGAAGACGAAGGTGACGATGATCGCGGCGAAGGCGGAGTTGGCCCAGTCATAGGAGCACCAGCCGATCAGCGCCGCGGCCGACCGGGCGGGCTTGACCGCCGCCGCCGACGCCTCCGTCACATCGTCACCAGCGTGCGCAGCTGCCGGTTGGCGACGGCCAGCATCGCGAGATCGGGCGCGCCGCTCTGCTTCAGCTCGGAGATGAGCATGTCCGCCCGCTCGACCGGCGCGGCCCGCGACTTGATCCAATCCTGGATCAGGCGGTCCGGGTCGGCATCGGCGCCGTTCGCTTCCTTGAGGACGCGCGCGGCGAGTTCGCATTGCTGGCTCTGCAGGTCGTCGAGGATGGCCGCCACCGCGAGCTTGTCCCAGTGGCTGTCGGGATCGAGCCGCTCGGCCGTGTCGCGCAGCCAATCGAAGGCGAAGCGGTTGCCGAGGGCGTAGAAGGTGCGGGCCACCCGATCCGCCGGGAGCCTTGCCTGGCCCGCCATTCGGACGATGTCGAGGCCGGGCGCGAGGAAGTCGAGCCCGGTGATCTCCAGCGCGAGCGCCTCCGGCACTCCGGCGGCGGTCAGCTCGCCGGCGCGGCGGCGGATCTCGGCGCCGTCCTCCTCGGCCAGGATGTCGTTCAGCCCGGATTTCAGTTTCCGCAGCGCGGGCTCGAACTCCGCGACGGTGGCGTCGGTGTCGAGCGGCAGCGGCCGGTTCTTCAGGAACCAGTGGCAGGCGCGCTCGAGCAGCTGCACGCTTTCCAGCATCATCCGGTACTGCAGCGCCGCCGGCGCCTTGTTGTCGAGGCCCTCGATCGCCTGCCAGATCTGCGGCAGCGCGAAGGCGGCGCGGCCGGCGAGATAGGCGCGCGCCACATCCTCGGCGGCCGCGCCGGTGCGCTCGCGCATCTCGAAGACGAAGGTCGCGCCCATCCGGTTGACGAGATCGTTCACGACGACCGTGGCGATGATCTCGCGCCTCAGGCGATGGCGCTGGATCGCGTTGGGGAATCGCTGCCCGAGGATTTCCGGGAAATAAGAGACGAGATCGTCCCGCAGGGCGGGATCGTCCGGCAGCGAGGAGGCCAACAGCTCGTCATAGAGCGCGATCTTGGAGTAGGCGAGCAGGACGGCCTGCTCGGGGCGGGTCAAGCCCAGCTTCGCCTGCGCGCGCTCGGCGAGCGCCTCTTCGCTGGGGAGGAACTCGATCGCGCGGTTGAGCTTGCCCGAGCGCTCCAGCGCGCGCATGAAGCGGGCGTCGGTGTCGAGCCGGTCGGGCGCGTTCGTCTCGGCCAGCGACAGCGCCTGGCTTTGAAGATAGTTGTCGCGCAGCACCAGCGCGCCGACCTCCTCGGTCATGCCGGCGAGCAGCTGGTCGCGCTGCTTCAAAGTCAGGTCTCCCTCGGCGAGCACGCCGTTGAGCAGGATCTTGATGTTCACCTCATGGTCGGAGGTGTCGACGCCGGCCGAGTTGTCGACGGCGTCGGTGTTGATGCGCCCGCCGTTCAACGCATATTCGATGCGCCCGCGCTGGGTGAGGCCGAGATTGGCGCCTTCGCCGACGACCTTGGCGCGCACTTCCGAGCCGTTGACGCGCAGCGCGTCGTTGGCGCGGTCTCCGACCTCCGCGATGGACTCGGTCGTCGCCTTGACATAGGTGCCGATGCCGCCAAGCCAGAGCAGGTCGACCGGCAGCTTCAGCATCGCTTTCATCAGCTCGGCGGGCGTCGCCGATTCCTGTGCGAGCCCGAACCGCGCCTTCATCTCCGGGCTGAGCTTGATCGACTTGGCCTTGCGGTCGAACACGCCGCCCCCCTTGGAGATCAGCGAGGCGTCGTAGTCGCTCCAGCTCGATCGGGGCAGGTTGAAGAGCCGCTGGCGCTCGGCGAAGCTCCGCTCCGGGTCGGGATCTGGATCGACGAAGATGTGCAGGTGGTTGAAGGCGGCGAGCAGCCGCGTGTGCCGCGACAGCAGCATGCCATTGCCGAACACGTCGCCCGACATGTCGCCGACGCCGACGGCGGTGAAGTCGGTCGTCTGAATATCCCTGCCGATCTCGCGGAAATGGCGCTTGACGCATTCCCAAGCGCCGCGCGCGGTGATGCCCATCTTCTTGTGGTCGTACCCGGCCGAGCCCCCCGACGCGAAGGCGTCACCCAGCCAGAACCCATATTCGGCCGAGACCGCGTTGGCGATGTCGGAGAAGGTTGCCGTGCCCTTGTCGGCGGCAACCACGAGATAGGGGTCGTCCTCGTCGTGCCGCACGAGCTTCGTCGGCGGCACCACCACGCCGGCGACGAGATTGTCGGTGAGGTCCAAGAGCCCGCGCATCATGATGCGGTAGCACTCGACGACCTCGGCGGCCATCGCCTCGCGGCCGCCTTCGGCGGGCGGGCGCTTCACGACGAAGCCGCCTTTCGAGCCGACCGGCACGATGACGGCGTTCTTCACCATCTGCGCCTTCATCAGCCCGAGCACCTCGGTGCGGAAATCCTCGCGCCGGTCGGACCAGCGGATGCCGCCGCGCGCGACCTTGCCGCCCCTGAGATGCACCGCCTCCACGCGCGGGCTGTAGACGAAGATCTCCACCCACGGCCGCGGCAGCGGCAGCTCGTCCAGCTCGCGGGAATTCAGCTTCAGCGACAAATAGGGCTTCGGCGTGCCGTCGGTCCCGCTCTGGAAGAAGTTGGTGCGCAAGGTCGACAGGATCAGGTTGAGGAAGCGGCGCAGGATGCGGTCCTCATCGAGGTTGGCCACCGCATCAAGCGCATGCTCGATTTCAACCATCACGCCGCGCGCCCGCGTGTTCCGGTCCGGCAGCTCCGGCGTGAAACGAATCTTGAACAGCTCGATCAGGGCGCGCGCGATCTTCGGGTTGTTGGCGAGCGTCTCCTCCATATAGGCCTGGGAGAAGGTGATGCCGGTCTGCCGCAGGAGCTTGCAGTAGGCGCGCAAGACGACGATCTTCCGCCAGGTCAGCGAGGCGCGGAGGATCAGCTTGTTGAAGCCGTCGTCCTCCATCTCGCCGAGCCATACGCGGCTCAGGCCTTCCTCGAAGGCGTCGCGCACGCGGCTGACGTCGATTTCCGAGCCGTCGGCCGTGTGCATCGAGAAATCATGCACCCAGACGGGCCGCCGCCCGACCGGCTCGACCTCGTAGGGGATCTCGCTGATCACCTTGAGGCCCATATGCTCCAGCATCGGCAGGATGTCGGAGAGGGCGACCTGGCCGCCGGCATTGTAGATCTTGAGCCGGACCTCCTCGCTCCGCGCCTCGACGGGGCGGTAGAGGTTGATGGTCATGCGCCCGCGCTCCAGCGTCTCCTCGATGCGGGCGATGTCATAGACCGCCAACCCCGCCGCAAACCGCTCGCGGTAGCCGAGCGGAAAAGCCTCGGCATAGCGGCGGTAGCGGTCGATGCCGCGCTCCTCGCCGAGCGAGGCGATCAGCGCCTCCTGCAGATCGTCGCTCCAGGAGCGCCCGGCCTCGACCAGATGGGCCTCGACCTCCGCGGTGGGCACGCTCGGGATGGCGCCTGGCCTGGTCTGGACGACGACATGGAGCCGGCCCAGCACCTCGTCGGTCATGTGCGTGGTGTAGGCGCTGACCTTGCCCTCGTAGGCCTCCTCCAGAATGTGCTGGAAGCGGAGGCGGAGCGCGGTGTTGAAGCGCTCGCGCGGCACGTAGATGAGGCAGGAGACGAAGCGCTCGAACGGGTCGCGGCGCACGAACAGCGCTATCCGCTGACGCTACTGCAGATGCAGGATGCCGAGGCTTATCTCGTAGAGATCGTCCTCGCCGATCTGCAGCAGCTCGTCGCGCGGATAGGTCTCCAGGATATGCGTCAGCGCCTTGCCGTCGTGGCTGTTCGGGGGGAATCCGGCGCGGCTGAGGATGTTCTGCACCTTGCGGCGGAGCAGCGGGATCTGGCGCGGGCTGCGGCTGTAGGCGGCCGAGGTGAGCAGGCCCACCAGCAGCCGCTCGCCGGTGACGCGCCCGGCCTCATCGAAGCGCTTGATGCCGATCGTGTCCATATGCACCGGGCGGTGCACGGTCGCACGCCGGTTGGATTTGGTGATCAGCAAGAGGCGCGGCTCGAGCACGAATTGCCGCACCTCCGGCGGCAGCTTGTCGAAATTCCGCAGCCCGTCGAACACCGAATAGGAATCGTCGCGCAGGATGCCGAGCCCGCTGCCCTCGCGGATGCGCAAGGTCGCTCCCTCGTCCTCGCCGGTGAAGTCGTATTCGCGGTAGCCGAGGAAGGTGAAATGGTCGTCATTGATCCAGAGCAGGAACTCCTTCGTCTCCGCGATCTCCTCGCGCGGCAAGGGCGGCGGCGCCGTCTCCAGCTCCTGCAGCACCTCGGCAATGCGCGCATGCATCTCGCGCCAGTCCTGGACGGCGATGCGCACGTCGGCCAGCACGCGCTCGATCCCGGACTGGATCTCCGCCAGCCGCTCGGGCGCGGACTGCTCGTTGATCTGGATGTGCATCAGCGATTCGGACAGGGCCTGCTGCTCGCCGCCCGGCGCCTCGTCCGGGCCGAGCAGCTGCAGCCGCTTGCCGCCGCGGTCGCGGCGCAGCTTCAAGACCGGGTGGATGACGAGATGGACGGTCAGGTCCTGCCGGTTGAGCTCGGCGGTGACGGAATCGACCAGGAACGGCATGTCGTCATTGGCGATCTCGACCACGGTGTGGGTCGAGCGCCAGCCATGCTCGGAGGGCGTGGGGTTGAAGACGCGGATCTTCGGCACGCCGGGCGTCCGCACCTGTGAGAAGTTCCACAACCCCATGGCCGCGCCATAGAGGTCCTCGACCGAGTTCCGGAGCAGGTCGCCCGGCGGCACGTTCGCATAGAGCTGGCGCACGAAGCGCTCGACCTCGGGCGCGCGGTCGGGCGGGATCCGCTCGCAGACGCGCTTGGCCAGCCGGCCGATCAGCTCTTTCTTCTGGTCTTCCGCACGGACAGGCATTTGGAACTCGAAGGCTCAGGGAAGGGCGGGGTCCATGCCGGCCGGCAGGTTTCTTGCTTGTGACCGAACGGCATCAGCCGCTGGAAAGCTAACGCATCCGCCCGCTTATCAGAAGAGCGTCCGGAACGGACCGCAGGGGCGCAACGTTGCCGCCCGGCCCGTAACACTTTTGGAGGAACGGTCGCAATGCGTGCAAAAGGTGCAATTCTCTGCCTCGGGATCATGGCCGCGGCCCTTGCGGGCTGTGGCACGTCAACGACCGACCGCTCGCTGAGCGGCGCGGGAATCGGCGCCGGCACCGGCGCTCTGGTGGGGCTTGCCTTCGGCGGCATCGGCGCCATCCCTGGCGCGCTCATCGGCGCTGGCGCCGGCGGTGCGACGGGCGCCTTCACCGACGAAGACCAGCTCTATCTGGGCGAGGCGGCCTGGGACCGCGGCGGCGAGGGCTGATCGGCGGCGTCCGGCGCCCGACCGCGTGATTGCGGCTCGGGCGCCGGGAAGTGAAGAATGGCGGCATGCCGGCTCCGATGCCGCCCAGTTCCCGCGACCTGTTCGCAGCCGGCCAGACCGCCGAGCGCGATGGCCGTCTGGCCGAGGCGGAGCGGCTCTATAGGGCCGCGCTGGCCGCCGATCCCGGGCACGGGCGGGCGCATGCGGCGCTGGGGTTCCTGGCCCTGCGCGGGGGCCGTCCCGATCTGGCGCAGGGATTTCTGGCCAAGGCGCGCGGGCTCGTCCCCGATCTGCTCGAGCGGCAGCTTGGAGAGGCGCAGGCGCTGAGTTCGGCTCGGCGCTGGCGCGAGGCGGTGGATTCCTGGCGGCGCGCGCTGGCGATCCAGTCAGGGCATGCCGACGCGCTGATCGGCCTTGCCGAATGCCTGGCGCAGCTCGGCCGCAGGGAAGCGGTCGAGGCGGCGGAGGATGCGGCCGCCTCCGCCCCGGGCGATGTCCGGCTGCTGCTGCGCGCCGCCGCCGTCCTGACCGAGGCCGGCAAGCTCGACCGCGCGGCGGAGCTCGCGTCGCGGGCGCAGGCTCTGGCCCCAGCCGATCCCGGCCCGCTCCTGCGCCTCGGCCATGTCCGGCGCGACGAGGGCCACCCGTCGGAAGC
>JAREAF010000081.1 GCA_029240475.1 Rhodospirillales bacterium
CCAAGGGCGCCCGTCTGCTTCGCGCCCAACCTCACCGTTCCGCTTGCCTGTTGCTCGGCTCCAAACAGGACGTTCGTTCAGGAAGCTCGCTGCGGCTGCGCGAGGTATCGGGCTCAGCGCCTGTCGCCGCTCGGAACACGGCCGACGGGGACAGTCCTGCGCTCGGCTGGCGCGGCGACCGCGATGGGATAGTTTTTAGCAGGGTTGAGCACCTTCACGGCCACATAACGTCCGCTTCGCGCCGATTCTGTTGAAGAACTCGGCGTTGAGGCTGGTGTCGATGCGCTGGGGATCTGTTGCGAGCCGGAGAGGCAGGGCCGGCGGCTGGCGGGTGGCCGCTCAGGTGGCCATGACCGGCGGCGCCGGAATGAGCTTTGCCAGCTTCCGAAGGTTTCGGGCGGTGGCGGCGAGGAGGAACTCGTAGTGGGCACCGCATGGTCCTCGCAGTCGGAGGCGGTGTTCGGGGCCGGACATGGAAGATTTTTTGATCTACGCTCCGACATCCGATCTCCGGATCTAGCGCCGCACGCTCCTGGGGCGATCGCTGAGAAATGATAGTGCTGATCTGGGGCGTGCGATGACGGTGTCCGTGTTCATGCCCGATGCGAAGGCCGTCCCATATTGGTGGGATGCCCTGCCGGCGCCCGGGCAATCGACTGCCGGTCTGCCGGCCGAAGCCGACGTGCTCGTGATCGGTTCGGGTTATACCGGCCTCCACGCGGCGCTCGCGACCGCGCGCGGCGGCCGCTCGACAGTCGTGATCGACGCGGAGGCGGCGGGCTTCGGTTGCAGCACCCGCAACGGCGGTCAGGTCTCTACCAGCATCAAGCCAAGCTTCGCCGAGCTTTCGCGCCGCTACGGTCGCGAACACGCGGCCGACATCGTCCGCGAGGGCCAGCGCTCGCTCGCGTGGCTCGGTGAGTTCGTCGCCGCCGAACGGATCGCCTGCGACTTTCACTTAGCCGGCCGCTTTCACGCCGCGCACAGTCCGCGACAATGGGAGCTGCTCGTCCGCCAGGCGGACGAGCAGCCCCCTGACCTTGCCGTGCCGATGCGACTCGTCCCGCGCGAGGCGCAGCGGGAGGAGATCGGCACAGACGCCTATTTCGGCGGAGCCGTTTTCCCGCTCCACGCTGCCCTCGACCCGGCCCTCTATCATCGCGGTCTTCTCGATCGTGCGAGGACGGCCGGTGCGTCCATCGTGGCGCATTGCCGGGCGGAGGCGATCGCGCGCACCGGGACGGGCTTCACGGTCACGACCACGCGCGGCGCCTGCCGGGCGCGGGACGTTGTCGTGGCCACGAACGGCTACACGGGCCCCGCCACGCCCTGGCTACGCCGGCGCGTGATCCCGATCGGCAGCTACATGATCGCAACCGAGGAGCTGCCGGCGGGGCTGATGGACCGGCTGCTGCCGAAGCGCCGCACCGTCTCCGACACCCGCAAGGTGGTCTACTACTACCGCCCTTCGCCGGACGGGCGGCGAATCCTGTTCGGCGGCCGGGTCTCGCAGGGGGAGACCGATCCTTGCGCCAGCGGGCCGCTTCTCCACGCCGAGCTGGCGCGGATCTTTCCCGACCTTGCCGGCATCCGGATCAGCCATTCCTGGTTCGGCTATGTCGGCTACACGTTCGACACGCTGCCGCATATTGGCCGGCACGAGGGCGTGCATTACGCGATGGGCTATTGCGGGTCCGGCATCGGCATGGCGAGCTATCTCGGCATTCGGCTCGGCCAGCAGGTATTGGGAGACGAGGCGGGCCGGACAGCCTTCGACGCGGTTCCGTTTCCGACCCGCCCGGCAAGCCGTGGTTCCTGGCTCCCTCTGTGCGCTATTATCGGTGGCGGGACGCGCGGTCCTGACGCGGCGCTCCGGTGCGCGTAGCACCGGCAGGAGGCAAGATCCGGGCGCACGTCGACGAGCGCGTCGAGATGACCGCGCGCCTGCACGCCGCAGCCGACGAAGCCGATCGTCGCGCTGTCCTTGCGCGCAAGGTGCTCCGCCGCCAAGCCGGACAGCGCGGCCGTGCGAAGCACCGCTAGCGCGTTGCCGTCGAGGACGCGTTCCGGAGCCCGGTCTCGAAGGCGCTCAGCACCACGAGGCCCTTGACGTTCGGCAGGCCGCGGCGGACGTTGGCGGCCGCCACGCCAATCCACTTGCTGGCCGCGTAGCTGAGCTCGGCCGAAGCGGCGCAGAGCGACTGGAAGAAATGTCCCGGCCCAGCCTCCAGGCCGAGCTTCGGCTTTGCGAGAACCCAGCCCTCGCATGGAGCCGGAAGGCGCGCGCGAGCGCGGCCCGGAGGGCGGCCGGCGGCACGCGTCGCGCGGCGATTTCGGCACCTGAGAGGTAGCGGATCGTGCCTGTCAGCTGGTCCTCCTCATATGCTGCCGCCCCGGCATGCCGGGGCTCGCGGCGGCCTCGGCATGACGGGACGGAGTCAGCTCGTTACGGCCGCCGGCTGATCGAACTCCTTCAGGAACTTGTCCGAGACCGCGACCCCCTCGCCGAAGCGGCCGATCGAGAACGGGGTGAGAGGCGTCGGGCTCGTGCCGTCGACGATCAATTCGGCCAAAGCGGCGCCGACGCCCGGCCCGAGCTGAAAGCCGTGGCCGCAGAACCCGAAGGCATGGAAGAGCCCGGGCGTCGTCACACTGGGCCCGATCACGGGCAGCATGTCAGGAAGATAGCCCTCGATTCCGGACCACACCCGGATCACGTGCGCGTGCCGTAGCGCCGGCAAGGTGCGTGCGAGATGGCCCATCCCGGCGAGAGTCTTCGCCGGGGGCACCGGCGCCCGGTTGAGGACCGGGTCGGAAGCGGTGCGGGGGTATCCGGCCATGATGACGTTGCCCCGTGGGATCTGGCGGGCGATCACGCTGCCGTCCACGGCCTGGACGCTCGGCACGATGCGGTAGGGGACAGGCTCGGTCACGAAATGAGGCGGGCCGGCCGGGAAGAGCGGCGCGGACTCGCCAAAGCGTTCAGCGATCGAGAGCGCCCAGGCGCCGGCCGCGTTCACGACCGCGCCGAAGCTGAGCGTACCGGCGCCTTCAAGCTCCACCGTGAAGCCGTCGCCCTCCCGCCGGACGTCCGTGACGCGGACGCCCTCGCGAATCTCGGCCCCGAGCCGCGCGGCGGCACGGGCGGCCGCCGGCGTCGCGAGGCGGGGATTCGCGGTCGCGTCTCGGGCCGAATAGGTCGCCGCGTGGACGCCTTCGCCGAGCCAGGGCCAGCGCCGGCGGAGCTCGTTGCCGCCGACGCGCTCGATCGCGATGCCATGCGCCTCGGCTTGCCGGGCGTAGCCTTCGAGCCGAGCCGCCTCGTCGGCATTTGCGGCCACATAGAGATGGCCGGTCGCCTCGAATTCGCAGGTCTCCCCCGTGAGAGCCTCGAAGTCCTCCCACAGCGCGTGTGAGCGGAGCGACAGCGGATACTGGCCCCCAAAGCGCCCCTGGAGGCGCAGGTTGCCGAAATTCACGCCGCTCGACTGCGCGCCGACCGGCCCCTTCTCGAACAGGACGACGCGGCGACCGCTTCGAGCGAGGAAGAAGGCGGTCCAGACGCCCATGAGGCCGCCGCCGACGATCGCGACATCCGCACTGCGCCCAATCATCCGGCGGGCTCCGCCCCAAGCACGAGCGGGATGGGCTTCACCGGCGCTTGCCCGCGCAGCCGCCCCACCGCCGCGTGGTCGAGACCGGCCGCCGCCGCGACGATATCGGCTAGCGCAGGGCCGCAGATCCGGCCCTGGCAGCGGCCCATACCGACGCGCGTGATCGCCTTGACGCGGTTGACCTCGCGCGGCCCGAGCGGCTGCGCCATGGCGCGGCGGACCTCGCCCGCCGTGATTCCCTCGCAGCGGCAGAGCGTCGCGTCGTCGGGAAGCGCAGCGGCCTGTCCTGCCGGCCAGGCGAAGGCGCGGGCGAGCCCGCGCTGGAAGCGGCGCAAGCGTGCGACCTCCTGTCGAAGGCGGCGCAAGGTCGCTTTGGGCTGGGGGCGACCATGGTCGGCGAGCAGCGCCGCCGCGGCGAGCGTGCCGCTCGCCTCCGCCGCGTAGGCGCCGCCGATCGCGGCGCCGTCGCCCGCGAGATAGAGGCTGGGCCCGGCCCGCCCGTCCGCATCCGTTTCCGGCAGCCACTGCCGGAAGACGGGATCATAGGCGAATTGCGCGCCAGCGAGATCCGCGAGCTGGGTCTCGGGCTTCAGCCCGTGGCCGAGCGCCACCGCGTCGCAGGCGATCGTCCATTCGCGCGCCCCGTGCCGGAGCCGCACGCCCTCGACGCCGTCCCGTCCCTCGATCGCAACCGGCGCCGCGCCGTCATGGACGGGGATGCCGGCCGCCCGAAGCTTCGTCCGGTAGGCGATCCCGCGCCGGAGGGTGCGCGGGCTCGCGGCGAGATCCGGCAGGGCGGCGAGCTTCGCCCCGAACGGCGTCGTGTCGACCACGGCGGCGACGTGCGCGCCGAGCGACTGGTATTGCAGCGCTGCAAGGAGCAGAAGCGGCGAGGAGCCGACGAAGGCGACGCGGCGGCCAATGAAGCAGCCTTGGTCCTTGAGGATCGCCTGCGCGCCGCCGAGCGTGAAGACGCCGGGCTTGGTCCAGCCCGGGCACGGCACGACGCGGTCCGTCGCGCCGGTCGCGAGGAGCAGCGCGTCGAATGCGACCATGCCGGCGCGGCCCTGCGTCGCGACGTGGAGCGTGCGTCCGTCCACGGCCCAGACCAGCGTCTCTGGGCGGTAGTCGACACGGTCGTGGATCGCCGCGAAGAGGCCGTGAAGTCGGGCGTGGTGGGCCGCCTCCGAGCCCATCAGGGCCGCCATGTCGAGGTCGAGGCCGGGAGATGGCGTGCGGTAGCCCTGCCCACCGGGGCGGGCCGCCTCGTCGAGGAGGACCGGCCGTATACCGGCCTCGACCAGCGCCGCAGCGGCCCGGATGCCGGCGGGACCGGCTCCGACGATCGCGACCCTAGTCAAAGGACGCCGGTTCTTCGTCCGGCGCGTCGAGATCGATGCGCATGCCCTCGGTGACTGTGGTGGTGCAGGCCCGCACGCGGCGTTCGCGGTCGAGCCACACCCAGCAGTCCTGGCACGCCCCCATGAGGCAGAACCCGGCGCGGAGTTCGCCGCCGAACTCGTGCCGACGCAGCGCACGGCGGCGGAGCAGCACTGCGGCGAGGATGCTATCCCCGGCCCGAGCGTCGAGTGCCTCGCCGTCGACGGTAATGCGGATGGGCGCGCCATGCCGCCGCACCGCCGGCACAAACTGCCCGACCCCTGCCTGCACGTTCTTCACCAAACCGATGGCCTGCTTTATCGTCCGACGATAGGAGCGATTTCGATGCCCTTGCAAGCACGCCTCGCCGCAACCCGGCCTCCTGCATGACGGGCCCGGTTCTCGTCACCGGGACGGGCGCCTTCGCGGCCAGGATCGTGTTCGACATCGCGGCGACCGCGCCGGAGCCGGTGGCGGTCGCGATCTCCGGCCGGAACCGCTCCCGGCTCGCCTGGCTCCGGACGGCCGCAGCCGCCCGCGCCGCGATGTTCGGCCGGCCCGCGACCTTCGCGGCGCACGAGGCAGACCTCCTCGAACCCGACGCGCCGGCCCGGCTCCTCGAGGCGCTGAAGCCCGCCGTGATCGTGCAGGCGGCCTCCGTCCAGACCTCCGCCGTGATTGCCCAGACCGGCGACGCCTGGAGCCGGCTCGTCGGCGAGGGTGGCCTCAGCGCGACCGCGATCTTCCAGGCGATCCTGACGGTCCGGGTCGCGGCCGCCCAGAGCGCGCTCGGACTCGACGCCACCTTCATCAATTGCGGCTTCGCCGACGTCGTGAATGGGCTCGTCCGGGCGCTTGGGCACCGGATCACCTCCGGCATCGGCAACGTCGCGATCCTGTCGAACGCCTTCGCGGGCGCGACGGGCGCGGTCGAGCCGGGCCGCGTCAAGGTGCTCGCGCATTACCAGACGATAGGGGCCTTCCGCCGCCCGCCGGCCGAGCGGTCGGGACCACGCCCGCGCGTCTGGATCGACGGAGAGGAGGTCGAGGACGTGTTCGCCTTCTTCCGCGACGTGCAGCTGACGCCGGAGCCGGCGATCGAGATATCGGGTGCGAGCGGCGTGCCGCTGATCCTCGCGCTCGCGGCGGGGCGCGACTGGCAGGGTCACGTCCCCGGGCCGAACGGGCTGCCGGGCGGATACCCGGTTCGTCTCGCGGGCGGCGCGCTCGCGCTCGACCTGCCGCCCGGCCTCGGGCAGGAGGAGGCAATCGGCTGGAACGCGGCCTTCGAGGAGAAGGGCGGGCTCGTCGTCGATCCGGACGGCCGTGCCCGCTACACCGGTATCCTGCGCGAAAAACTTCGGGAGCACGCGCCCGACCTCGCGGAGGGCTTTTCGGCCGCTGACCTCGAGGAGGTCCACGGCGCCATGGTGGCCCTGCGCACCCGTCTTCAGGCGATGGCGGCGTGACGGTCGCGGACGGCCTCGCACCTTGGGGACGGAGCGACCTTCCGGTCGGGGCGCTCCTCCAGGAGCGTGCGACGACGAACGGCGATTTCGTCTACGCGCTCTGGGAGGAGCGGCCGATCACGGTCGCCGCGCTCGCCGATGGGGTGAGCCGCCTCGCCAATGCCCTCACGGCGCTCGGCGTCAGGAAGGGCGACCGCGTCTCCGTGATGCTGCCGAACCACCCGGACCACGTCGTCGCGATGCTGGCCCTCCAGACGCTCGGCGCCTGCCAGGTCCCCGTGAACGTGCAGCTCCGCGGCGAGGGCCTGCGTTTCATCCTGTCCCATTCGCAGGCCGCCTTCATCATCGCCGACGGCCGCTACGCGGAGCAGCTCGACCCGGTCCTGCCGGACCTCGGCGGAACCGTGATCTGGCGCGGCCGGCCCGGCTCCGTTCCGGACCTCGGCGAGCTGATGCGGCACGCGGATGCCTCGGCGCCGGCCTGTCCGGTGCGGCCCGACGACCCGGTCATGATCCTCTACACGTCGGGAACGACCGGCCTTCCGAAGGGTGTCGTGCTGACGGACCGGATGCTGCGCTGCTGCGGCCGCGCGGCGGGTCGCCTGTGCGGGCTCCGGCCCGGCGACGTCCTCTACGTCTGGGAGCCGCTCTACCATATCGGCGGCGCGGAGGTGGTCGTGCTCGCCTTGCAGGAGCCGACCACGCTGGCGATGGTCGAGCGGTTCAGCGTCACCCGCTTCTGGAGCGATGTCCGTCGCCTCCGCGCGACCCACATGCATTTCCTTGGCGGCGTCCTGGCCCTGCTCCTGAAGGAGCCGCCCCGCCCGGACGATCGCGATCATCCCGTCCGCACCGCCTGGGGCGGCGGCTGTCCGCCGGATGTGTGGCGCGCCTTCGAAGACCGCTTCGGCGTGACGATCCGCGAATGCTACGGCATGACGGAGTGTTCGAGCTTCACGACGCAGAACCTTGACGGCAAGTTCGGCTCGATCGGCAAGGCCGTGCCCTGGTTCGACGTCACCATCGCCGACGAGGCGGGCCGACCTCTCGGCCCCGGCGAGCGCGGCGAGATCGTCGTCCGGGAGAAAGTCGCGGGCCTCTTGATGCAGGGCTACTTCAACAATCCCGATGCGACGCGGGAGACGTTGCGCGATGGCGCGCTCTATACCGGCGACGTCGGCTGGTTCGATGCCGAGGGCGACTTCTTCTTCGCCGGCCGCAAGAAGGACAGCATTCGGCGACGGGGCGAGAACATCACCGCGTTCGAGATCGAGCGGATCGCGAACGAGCATCCCGACGTTGCCGAGAGCGCCGCGATCGGCGTCAGGAACGAGATCGCGGACGAGGACGTGAAGGTGTTCCTGCGGCTCAAGGAGGGGCGCACGCTCGACCCCCTCGACTTCGTGCGCTGGTGCGAGAGCCGGATGGCGGCCTTCCAGATCCCGCGCTACGTCGCCTTCATCGGCGCCTTCCCGAAGACGGGGAGCGAGCGGATCCGCAAGGACCAACTCAGCCGCAGCTCCGAGAACATTTTCGACCTCGAGCGCTCGGGCTATCGCCGCAAGCGGGCCTGAACGGCCCCCTCTCTCGATCGACGAAGGAGAACCGACATGGATGCGCCGCCCGGCAACCAGGAAGACGTGATCCGGGCTAGGGTGGATCTCGCGGCGGCCTTCCGGCTCGCCTCCAGGTTGAAGATGCACGAGGGCGTCTGCAACCACTTCTCGGCCATGCTGCCCGGAAAGCGTTTCCTCATCAATCCGAAGGGGATGCTGTTCTCCCGCATCAGAGCGAGCAGCATCGTCCTCATGGACGAGGCGGGGAACACGCTGGAGGGCACGGGCCGGACGCCTCGGACCGGGCACTCGATCCACACCCGCGTCCACCTCAACCATCCCTACGCGACCGTCGTGCTGCACCTGCACGCGCCATATTCGACCGCCATCACGGCGCTGGCCGGCGGGCGGCTCGAAATGTGCCACCAGAATGCCGCCCGCTTCCATGGCACCATCGCCTATGATGACCATTTCAACGGCGTCCGTCGCCACCGACGAGGGCGACCGCATGGCCGAGGTCATGGGCGACAAGCGCATCCTGTTCCTCGGCAACCATGGAGTCGTCGTGGTCGGCGAGACGGTCGCGCGGGCCTTCGACGACTTCTACTATCTCGAGCGGGCCGCGCAGGTGCAGATCCTCGCCATGAGCACCGGCCGGCCGCTCGCGATCATGTCCGAGGAGATGGCGCGGCTCACCTACGATCAATTCTCCGAGTTCACCGCGAACGCGGACCTGCATTTCGAGGCTCTCAAGGGCATGCTCGACGAAGAGGAGGCGGACTACGCGTCTTGAGCCGTCCGATCGCCGGGAGGTGGGCGGGGGAGCGTTGCGACCCGCAGTTCGCGATCGCTGAGCATCAGGGGCGCCCTGCAGGGCCAGCCCATGGACCGCGAGGGACCTCGCAACGGGGGACCGCCTGGGCGCCGCTCTTCGTCCGATACATTGCCGAGAGCGAGAGGCTCCACCCATTCCAGATCGCGTTTCTCCGCAACGTGATGGTGCTCCTGCCGATGCTGTGCCTCCTGCGGCCGCTCGGCGTCTCGCTGCTACGGTCGCGCCATAAGGGGGCCTGGGTTCCGGGGCGGCTGCGAACTGGTGGCCATGCTGTCCTGGTCGTGGCCGTGAGCCTCCTGCCGCTCGGGGACTTCACGGCAATCGGCTTCTCGGCCGTGCTGATCGCGGCTTTGGTGGCGAGAGTGTGCCTGAAGGAGCCGCTCGGC
>JAREAF010000082.1 GCA_029240475.1 Rhodospirillales bacterium
ACCTCGGAGGAGATGGACGCCTTCCTCGCCAGCCGCGCCGAGCCGGTCGAGCAGATCGTCACCTCCGAAGACGTCGTGGTGAGCCGGGTCGGCCGCGATCTCTATGAGAAATTCTTCCGGGGCTATACCCGCAAGCAATGGGGCGTCGATCCCTCGCAGCTCGACAAGTCGGTCACCGCGCGCGTGCCGACGCGCACCAATCGCGACGACCGCTATTTCAGCGACACCTATCAGGCCATGCCCAAGCACGGCTTCACGCGCATGTTCGAGCGGATGCTGAGCCATCCGAACATCGACATCATGCTGCAGGCCGACTTCCGGCAGGTCCGCAAGGTGGTGCCGTTCCGCAGGCTCATCTATACGGGCCCGATCGACGAGTATTTCGATTTCCGCTTCGGCAAGCTGCCTTATCGATCCCTTCACTTCCGCCATGTGACGCTCGAGAAGGAGTGGCATCAGCCGGTGGCGGTCGTGAATTATCCGCAGGCGCACGACTACACGCGCGTGACCGAGTACAAGCACCTGACAGGGCAGCAAAGCCCGAAGACCAGCCTCACCTACGAGTTTCCCTCCGACGAGGGCGATCCCTATTACCCGGTGCCGCGTCCCGAGAACGCGGCCCTGTTCAAGCGGTACGAGGCGCTCGCCGACGCGGTTCCGAACGTGCATTTCGTGGGGCGGCTGGCCACCTATCGCTACTACAACATGGATCAGGTCGTCGGGCAGTCGCTGGCGACCTTCGCCCGCATCGACAGGACCATCCCGCGCGGCCTGGCGGCCTCCGCAAGCCGCCGTGCGCTGGTGCCGGTGCGGCCGACCTCGCCGTTCGTCGCACCCACCGCCGCCGCCTCGGCCGCCCGCAACGGGAGACGGGCATCGGCCGCGAAGGGATGAAGGAAGCAATGTCAGGTTCCGGCCGGCTGGAGCTTTGGGGCGGGCTCGAATGCACGATCGCCCGGATCGGCGACGCATATCGCGACGAAACCGCCGAAACGGGCCACACCGGCCGGCCCTCCGATCTGGACGCGATCCGGCGCCTGGGCATCAAGACGCTGCGCTATCCGGTGCTGTGGGAGAGCATCGCGCCCGATGACCTCGACCGTCCCGACTGGAGGTGGCACGACCTTCGGCTTGCGCGGCTGAAGGAGCTTGGGATCCGGCCGATCGCGGGATTGCTGCATCACGGCAGCGGACCCAAATACACCGACCTGCTCGACCCTGGTTTCCCCCGCATGTTCGCCCGGTTCGCCCGCAGCGTCGCCGAGCGCTACCCGTGGATCGAGCTGTTCACCCCGATCAACGAGCCGCTGACCACGGCGCGCTTCAGCGGCCTCTATGGCCACTGGTACCCGCATGCGCGCGACGAGGCGAGCTTCCTGCGGGCGCTCGTGAATCAGTGCCTGGGGATCGCGCTCTCCATGCAGGAGATAAGGCGCGTCATCCCGAACGCCCGGCTAGTGCAGACCGAGGATCTCGGCAAGGTCTTCAGCACGCCCCTGCTGCGCTACCAGGCCGATTTCGAGAACGAGCGGCGCTGGCTCAGCCTCGACCTGCTCTGCGGACGGGTCGGCCGCGAGCACAGGTTTCACCAGCCGCTCCTGGCCGCCGGGATCGGGGAAGACGAGCTTGCGCTCCTGCGGGACGAGCCCTGCGTGCCCGACATCATGGGCATCAACCACTACTTGACCAGCGACCGCTATCTCGACCAGCGGCGCGGGCGCTATTCGCCGCCCTCGCATGGCGGGAACGGGCGGCACAGCTATGCCGATGTCGAAGCGGTGCGCGTGGCCCTCCCGGCCCGCGAGCTCGGGCCGGAGGCGCGCCTCAGGGAAGCCTGGGAGCGCTATCGTCTGCCTCTTGCCGTGACGGAGGCGCATCATGGCTGCACGCGCGAGGAGCAGCTGCGCTGGCTCTCGCAGGTTTGGTCGGCCGCCGAGCGCCTGCGCGCCACCGGCATCGAGATGCGTGCCGTCACCATATGGGCCCTGTACGGCTCCATGGATTGGAACTCGCTGCTGACCCGGCGCGACGGCTTCTACGAGCCCGGCGCGTTCGACTCCCGATCCAATCCGCCACGGCCGACGGTTCTGGCCAAGGCCGCCTCGGACTTGGCGCGAACCGGCAAGTTCCATCATGCCGTGCTCGGGTCCCCCGGCTGGTGGCAGCGGCCCGAGCGCGCCTTCCCCAAGCAGCGATGCAGGGCGACCCGGACGATGGCCAAGGACGCGCAGAAGATCCTGATCACCGGCGCGACGGGCACGCTCGGCCGCGCGTTCGCCAGGATTTGCGAGGCGCGCGGCCTGCCCTATCAGATCCTCTGCCGGCAGGACATGGACGTCGCCGATTTCGAATCCGTGGAGACGGCGCTGGCCGAACGGGAGCCTTGGGCCGTCATCAACACGGCGGGATATGTACGGGTCGCCGATGCCGAGCGCGAGCAGGAGCGCTGTTTCCGCGAGAACGCCTCCGGCGCGGCGACGCTCGCCATGGCCTGCGGCGACGCGGACATCCCCTATCTGTGTTTCTCCTCCGACCTCGTGTTTGACGGCAGCCTCGGCCGGCCTTATGTCGAAAGCGATCCGGTCAGCCCCGCTTGCGTCTACGGCGCCAGCAAGGCCGAGGCCGAGCGGCGGGTCGCGGAGCTGCATCCAGGCGCGCTCATGATCCGCACCAGCGCTTTCTTCGGCCCCTGGGACGAGCACAATTTCGTCTACAGGATCCTGCGCGATCTCGCCTGCGGGCGGCGTGTGGAGGCGTGCGACGAGACGGTGGTCTCGCCGACCTATGTGCCCGACCTCGTGCATGCCTGTCTCGACCTGTTGATCGACGGCTCGGCCGGGGTGTGGCACCTGGCGAACCAGGGCGCCATTTCCTGGTACGAGCTGGCGCGACGAGTCGCACAAGATGCGGAGATCGACGCCTCCGCGCTGGTGCGCCGGGACGCGGAAAAGCCGGCCATCACCGCGCTCTCCACCGAGCGGGGCGTGCTGCTGCCCAGCCTGGAAAGCGCCACCAGCCGCTGCCTGCGCGACAGCGAGTTGATTCGGCAGGCGATCGGAAGCGCCGGAGGCTTGCGCGCCTGAGCTGGGCGCGAACGGCCTCCGCCGCAGAGGAAGGGAGATGGAGGCAGCGCAGGGCAAGCTCCACAGGCGCCTGCATGTGAAGCCGGACGGCCGCCGGCTCTGGCTCTATGGCTGGGAGCCTCACAGGGGCGAGCCGCTGGAGGAGCTGCCCCCCGCGCCTGCGCCCGCCCCGCATTGCCGCTGGCATCCACTGCGCTCGGAATGGGTTGTCTACGCCGCCCACCGGCAGGAGCGCACCTTCAAGCCGCCCGCGGAATTCTGCCCGCTCTGTCCCGCCGCGCCCGGCGCCAGCCCCGGCGAGATCCCTTTCGCGGCGTTCGAGATAGCCGTGTTCGAGAACCGCTTTCCCTCCTTTTCGCCGCTCGCGCCTGAGCCGCCCCCGCTGCCGGTCGAGACCTCCCGCGCCGCCGGCGCTTGCGAGGTGATCGTCTATTCCGCCGAGCATGCCGGCAGCCTTGCCGCGCTGCCGGAGGAGCGCGTGCGCCTGCTCGTGGAGGTGTGGGCCGACCGCTGCCGCGAGATCCTCGCGCGTCCAGAGGTGGCCTTTGCGATGCCCTTCGAAAATCGCGGCGAGCAGGTCGGCGTCACCCTGCACCACCCGCACGGCCAGCTCTACGCCTTCCCCTTCGTGCCGCCGGTCGTGAAGCCGATGGTCGAGGCGTTCCGCCGGGAGTCCCTTTTGGAGCGGCTGATGGACCGGACCGGGTCGGCCTACGAGGTGGATGGCGACGCGAACGCGACCGCCTTCGTCCCTCCCTTCGCGCGCTTCCCGTTCGAGCTCTGGATCGCGACGCGGCGGCGCGCGCCGGGGCCGTGGGCCTTCGAGGCTGCAGAGACGGCCTCCTTCGCGGCGGTGCTGCGGCGGTCGCTGGCGCGGCTCGATGCCCTTTTCGCCCGGCCAATGCCCTACATCGCCCTCCTCTACGCCGCGCCCAAAGGCGAGGAGGCGCATTTCCACACCCATCTGCAGATCCTCCCGTTCCTGCGGGCGGCGGAGCGGCTCAAATATCTGGCCGGCTGCGAGCAGGGCGCGGGCACCTTCCTCGCCGACATGCTGCCCGAGACGATGGTCGAGCGCCTCAAGGCGGCAGCACCATGAGCGCCAGCGCGAGCGCGCCGGCGCGCGCCAACCTCATCGGCGAGCACACCGACTACAATGGCGGCTACGTCCTGCCGATGCCGCTCGACTGCGCGACGACCGTCACGGCGAAGCGCACCGGCCGCACCGGAACAGTCGCGCTGGAAAGCCGCACGCTGAACCGGCGCGCCGAGATCGCAGGCGATTGGTCCAGGCGCGGCGACTGGACCGACTATCCCCTCGGCTGCCTCGTGATGCTGCGCGGGCGCGGCATCGACCTGCCGGGGCTCTCTCTCACGATCGACAGCACGGTGCCCATGGGCGCGGGCGTCTCCAGCTCCGCCGCGCTCGAGGTCGCCACGCTGAAAGCCGTGCGCGCGCTGCTCGACCTCGAGATCGGCGATGTGGAGATCGCGCTCCTCGCGCAACGCGCGGAGTCCGAGTTCGTCGGCGTGCCCTGCGGGATCATGGACCAGATGATCGCATCCTTGGGACGGGGCGGCGAGGCGCTGCTGATCGACACGCGCGATCTCAGCCGCAGGCCGGTTCCCCTGCCCGATGGACATGTGTTCGCGGTCCTGCATAGCGGGATCGCGCACAAGCTCTCGGAGAGCGGCTATGCCGATCGACGCCGCGACTGCACGGAGGCGGCGCGTCTGCTGGGCGTCGCCACGCTGCGTGACGTCGCGTCCGGCGACGAGCGGGTCGCGAACTTGCCGGCCCCGCTGCCGCGCCGGGTGCGCCACGTCCTCACGGAGAATGCGCGCGTCCTGGCGACGGTCCAGGCGATGGAGGCGAACGACGCCGAGCGCATCGGGCGGCTCATGCTGGAGAGCCATGCCTCGCAGCGCGACGATTTCGAGGTCTCCATCCCCGAGATCGACGCGCTTGTTGACGCCGCCATGCGTCATGGAGCCGTGGGCGCGCGGCTCACCGGCGGCGGCTTCGGAGGCTCGATCGTGGCGCTGCTTCGCTCCGCCGATCTCGATGGCTGGTCGCGCGCCATGCAAGCCGGCTTTCCGGGGACGAGCCTCATCTCGCCGCGACAGGTCACCCCCCTCCCTCCCCTCCCCCTCAAGGGGAGAGGGTAAAGTAGGAAACCTTCACGCCGGCTCTAGCTCCGGTGCGGTGTCGAGGCGCTCGCCCGCGCCGACCGCGAGGAGGATCAGCGAATCCAGCAGCACGGTGGCGGTCGGATCGGCGCCCGGCGCGTCGTTGAACAGCCGGAAGGTCGAGGCGACCATGTGGCCGCGCCCATAGGGCTGCTCGACCGCCAGCGCGACGGGCTTGTGCACCCACCCGACCACCAGGCCGGCATGCACGCGCGCCTGGAAGTCGAGCAGGTTGCAGCCGGCGATCACGCCTTCCGGAATGACGCGGTCGAAGCTCTCGTCGAGCAGCGGCCCGCCCGGAATGTGCTGGAACACGCCGCTCCGCTTCAGCCAGGCGAAGGACGACGCCCAGTCGCCACGCCAGACCGTGCCGGTGCGGCTTCTCACCTGCACATTCTGCCAGTGCGGGAAGAAGGGATAGAGCGGGCCTTCGGCCTCCGGCAGGAGCAGCAGCCGGGCGCCGTGCCGCACCGCGGCGGCGATGCCGGGGTCATGCGCTTGGGCGACGATCACGCGCGCCGATTCCATGTTCGGCGCGAGGGCGTAGCCGAGCCGCTCCAGCCGCTCACGGATGGCCGGATCGGGCGACCAGACCGAGCGCACGCCGCGCGCCGATGCGCTTCGGCCGCGATGGACCGCGAGATCGAGATGGTTGGTGGCGAGGATCGAGCCGTCGGCGGCCCGCAGCTCGAACAGCACGCGATGGCCCCTGCTCGCCGCCTCGTGCGGCACCGGGATCTCGAACCGCCCGAGCTCGCCCACCTGGCCGGGCGCGAGCGGCGGCACCGCGACGCTGCGCACCTCGCCCAGCACGATGTCGAGCCGTGCCCCTTCCAGCGGACGGCCGCCGCCATGGGCGACCGCCACCTCGAAGCGCGCGGTCTCGCCGCCCCAATAGCTGAGGCGCTCCCAGCGCGGCGCAACCACCGTGTCGGAATTGATGGTGTGGAACAGGTTGTGGAACGCGCGCGGGTTGCGGCGCATGTCCATGAGGCCGTTCGATTCCCAATGGCAGTCGGTCAGCTCGGTGATGACATAGCCGGCCAGCTGCGGCTGCCGCCGCATGGATTCGATCTGGTACTTCAGCGCGCGGAATTGCTGCCACTGCGCCGCCTCGGCGAAGCCCGAGAGGCTCCCGAACACGCGCTCGAGGCTCCAGTCCGAGAAGCGGTTCTGGGCGCCATGCGCATACATGACGCCCTCCGCCCAGTCATGGCCCGTCTCGAACCACCAGGGCTCGGAACCGTCGGCATTGGCGAGGCGATCGATCTGCGGCAGGCCCCAATTGCCGAATTCCGAGCAGACCAGCGGCTCGGCGCCCGTGCTGACCGCATCGCCGGCGGCGCTGTAGAGCCAGCCTGCGCGCTGGCCGAGATCGGCGATGAACCGGTCCCAGTCCGCGCGATGGTCGGGGATGGCCGCATAGAAGTGGAAGTCGGCAATGTCGGTCTCGACATGCATGCTGGGATGCAGCGGCGAATTGTCGACGACGAGACGGCCCGGATCCCGCTCCTTGAGCCAGCGCCAGGTGCGCTTCAGCCAGGCGCGATGCTCCTCGTTGTTGACGAGGTCGGTGCCCCAATTCTCGTTGATGATGGTCCAGCAGACGATGGACGGGTGGTTGCCGTCGCGGTCGAGGATGCCCCGGAGCGTCGCCTCGAGCCGCGCGCGACTGGCCTCCGTCGAGCGCCCGGTGTGCGGCAGCTCGGTCCAGATCAGCATGCCGAGGCGATCGGCGACCTCGTAGTAGCGCGGGTCGGGCACCTTCACATGGCAGCGGACGCAGTTGAGCCCCAGCTGCTTGGCCTTGCGGAACTGGTCCTCGAGGAACTCCGTGGACGGCGTGGTGCAGATCGTGTCGGGGTAATAGTCCTGATCGAGCGCGGCACGCAGGTAAATGTGCTCGCCGTTCACATAGAATCGGCCGTCGCGCGCCTCGAACAACCGGAATCCGAACCGCTCGCGCGCCTGGTCGGCAATGCGGTCGCGCCGGCGCAAGATGACCGACAGCTCGTAGAGGTGCGGCGAGTCGGGCGACCACGGCCGCACCCGCTCGACATGGAGCGCGAGCGCGATCTGCTGCTGCCCCGGCGCGGCGACCTCGATCAGGGAGGCGGCGAGCTCGCCCTCGGCGTCGCGGATGCAGAGCTCGATCTCCAGCGGCTCGGGCGCCGCGCGGCCGAGATGGACCACCGCCTCGACATTGCCGCTGAGCAGGTCCGGCCGGATCGCCACGCGCACGACATGATCGCGGTCGCGGCGCTCCAGACGGACCGATTGCCAAATCCCGGACTGCGGGCCGTACCAGTTCTGCTTGCCGTACGGAATTTCGGAGAACGGCCCGTCGGGGAAGGCGCGCGGATCGTCGGTCGGGCTCTCGGCGCGGACCACGATCTCGTTGTGGCCCGGGCGCAGCAGCGGACCGACCTCGAGCGCGAAGGGCAGGAATCCGCCGAAATGCTCGCCGGCCGGACGTCCGTTCACCCACACGGCCGTGTTGTGGAACACCGCTCCGAAGCAGAGTCGGGTGACGAAGCGGGCGTCCTCAGCCTCCCACCGCTCCGGCAGATGCAGGCTGCGCCGGTACCAGCCGACCCCGGCCTTCATCCTGAGATCGGCGAATTGCGCTTGCCAGGGCCCCGGCACCTGGATGGGTCGCGCGGCGGTCCAGTCGGGCGAGCCGCCCCCCTCGACATGGGAAAACTCCCACGTCCCGTCCAAGCTGGTTTGCTCGATCATCCCCTGCTCACCGGAAATCAGCTGCGGCGCTGGACGGCTCCCAATCTGCTCCGAGCGCCCTCGGGCGGATAATCGGCTCAGTATGGTTAACTAAGTATTGCCATCTCCCTGTTCGTGCCGCGCAACATCGTGCGTTGCCGCACCGATACAGGGGCTCGCCGCGGAGGCGTGGATGGGCCTTTGCTGATGAAGCCGTGCTCGCCACCGGGCGCGGTCAGAACCGTTAGACCTGAAGGGACCCCTCAGCCAGACCTTTCCCTGGAGGATGCGGTGGAATTCGACGCGCTGCTTCTGTCGCGCATCCAGTTCGCGTTCGTCGTCGCCTTCCACATCCTGTTCCCCGCTTTCACCATCGGTCTCGCAAGCTGGCTGTGGATGCTGGAGGCGATGTGGCTGTGGACCGGCCGGGCGATCTACCGCCAGCTCTTCCGGTTCTGGGTCAAGCTCTTCGCCGTCTCCTTCGGCATGGGCGTCGTCTCGGGCATCATCATGAGCTACCAGTTCGGCACGAACTGGAGCCGCTTCTCCGACATCGCGGGACCCATCGTCGGGCCCTTGATGCAGTACGAGGTTCTCACCGCCTTCTTCATGGAGGCGGCCTTCCTCGGCATCATGCTGTTCGGCTGGGAGCGGGTCGGGCCGAGGCTGCATTTCGTCGCAACGTCCATGGTGGCGCTGGGAACGGTGCTCTCGACCTTCTGGATCATCTCGACCAACAGCTGGATGCAGACGCCGCAAGGCTTCGCCATCGAGGACGGGCGGTTCGTCCCGGTGGATTGGTGTCAAATCGTCTTCAACCCGTCCTTCCCCAATCGCCTGGCGCATATGGTGCTCGCGGCCTACCTCACGACCTGCTTCGTGGTGGCGGGCGTCTCGGCCTGGCACATCTGGAAGGGCAAAGCGCCCGAGCTTGCGCGCCTCGCCTTCTCCATGGCCATGTGGTTCGCGGCGATCGTCGCGCCAATGCAGATCGTCGCAGGCGACCTGCAGGGCCTTGCCGTGCTCGAGCAGCAGCCGACCAAGCTCGCCGCGATCGAGGGGCATTGGGAGACGCGCGCCGGCGCGCCCTTGGTCCTGTTCGCCGTGCCGAACGAGGCAGCGGAGCGCAATGACTACGAGATCGCGATCCCCAAGCTCGGCAGCATCATCCTGGTCCATG
Organism: Rhodospirillales bacterium; assembly: GCA_029240475.1. GTDB lineage: Bacteria > Pseudomonadota > Alphaproteobacteria > JAREAF01 > JAREAF01 > JAREAF01. The sequence continues at coordinate 9,172 of JAREAF010000082.1, forward strand.
ACCCGAACGGCGTGATCCGGGGCCTCAAGGAATGGCCGAAGGACACGCGG
>JAREAF010000564.1 GCA_029240475.1 Rhodospirillales bacterium
TCTCGTTGAAGGCATCCTTGGCGCTGCGATAGTTCCAGTCGAGCCCCAGCCCGCGCGCCAGCTCGTTGATGATCCAGATGTCCTCGCGCGCATTTCCGGGCATCGGCAGCGCCCGGCGGCCGATCTGCACCTGCCGGTTGGTGTTCGTGACCGTGCCGTCCTTCTCCGGCCAGGCGGAAGCGGGCAGGATCACGTCGGCATAGTTGGCGGTCTCGGTCAGGAAGATGTCCTGCACCACCAGATGCTCCAGCTTGGCCAAGGCCTCTCGGGCATGCGTAACGTCGGGGTCCGACATGGCCGGGTTCTCGCCCATGATGTACATGCCGCGGATCTGCCCGGCATGGACCGCGTCCATGATCTCGACCACGGTGAGGCCGCGCTTCGGGTCCAGCTTTACGCCCCAGAAATCCTCGAACAGCGTGCGGATCTCGACGTCTTCCACCGACCGGTAGTCGGGAAACACCATCGGAATGAGGCCGGCGTCCGACGCGCCCTGCACGTTGTTCTGGCCGCGCAGCGGATGCAGCCCCGTGCCTGGCCGGCCGACCTGGCCGGTGATCAGCGAAAGCGCGATCAGGCAGCGCGCGTTGTCGGTGCCGTGGATGTGCTGGGAGATCCCCATGCCCCAGAAGATGATCGAGGCGCGCGCCTTGGCGTAGACGCGCGCGACGTGGCGCAGGGTCTCGGCGTCGATGCCGCAGATCTCCGCCATCTGCTCGGGCGCATAGTCCTTCACATGGCTTGCGAGCTTCTCGAAGTCCTCGGTATGCGCCTGCACATATTGGCGATCGACGAGCCCCTCCTCGACGATCGTGTGCAGCATGGCGTTGAGCATCGCCACGTCGCGACCCGGCTTGAATTGCAGCATGTGCGTGGCGTGCCGCGAGAGCGTGTGCCCGCGCGGGTCCATGACGATCAGCGTCGCGCCGCGCTTGGCCGCCTGCTTGAAGAAGGTGGCGGCGACGGGATGGTTCTCGGTCGGATTGGCGCCGATGACGACGATGACCTCGGCGTCCTCGGCCGCCGTGAAGGGCGCGGTCACGGCACCGGAGCCGATGCCCTCCATCAGCGCGGCGACGGACGAGGCGTGGCAGAGCCGCGTGCAATGATCGACATTGTTGGTGCCGAAGCCGGTGCGCACGAGCTTCTGAAAGAGATAGGCCTCCTCGTTCGAGCCCTTGGCCGAGCCGAAGCCCGCCAGCGCGCCGCCGCCATGCGCATCGCGGATGCGCTTCAGCCCTCCGGAGGCGGCGGCCAGCGCCTCCTCCCAGCTCGCCCTGCGGAAATGCGTCCACGGATTGTCCGGATCGACCGTGATCTCGGCGGTCTTGGGCGCATCCGGTCGCCGGATCATCGGCTCTGTCAGCCGGTGCGGATGGTGGACATAGTCGAACCCGAACCGTCCCTTGACGCAGAGCCGGTTGCGGTTCGCAGGGCCGTTGCGCCCGTCCACATAGAGGATCTTGTCGTCCTTGATCTTGTAGCTGAGCAGGCAGCCGACGCCGCAATACGGGCAGACGCTCTCGACCTCCCGGTCATGGCCGCCGGCAAAGACGCCGGTGTCCTTGTCCACCAGCGGCGCGGGCATGAGCGCGCCGGTCGGGCAGGCCTGGACGCACTCGCCGCAGGCCACGCAGGTGGACTGGCCCATGGGATCGCCCATATCGAAGACGATCTGCTCCATATGCCCGCGACCGGCCATGCCGATCACGTCATTGACCTGCACCTCGCGGCAGGCGCGGACGCACAGATTGCAATGAATGCAGGCGTCGAGCTGCACCGTCATCGCCGGATGGCTGCGGTCGGGCTGCGGACGCGCGCGCTCGGGGAACCGGCTCTCCTTGACGCCGACCCGCTCGGCCCAGCGCCAGAAGCGGGAGTTGGGATCATGCGCGGCCTCCAGCGGCGGCTGGTCGGTGACGAGAAGCTCGAACACCATCTGGCGCGACGCCTTGGCACGCTCGCTGGCGGTCTTCACCTTCATGCCGTTGGTCGGCCGGCGGATGCAGGAGGCCGCGAGCACCCGCTCGCCCTCGACCTCGACCATGCAGGCGCGGCAATTGCCGTCCGGCCGATAGCCGGGCGCGGGCCGGTGGCAGAGATGCGGAATCTCGACGCCGAGCCGGTTCGCCACGGTCCAGATGGTCTCGCCGGGCGCGGCTTCGACCTCCTGGCCGTCGAGGGTGAAGCGGATCGTGTCGCTCATGTCAAATCCTCTCGGAAGAACTTGAACGCGCTCTTCAGCGGGTTCATGGCCGCCTGGCCGAGCCCGCAGATCGAGGCGTCGGTCATCGCCCGCGCCAGCTCGTCCAGCAGCGGCTCGTCCCAGCGGGGCCGGGTCATCAGCTTCACGGCCTTCTCGGTGCCAACGCGGCAGGGCGTGCACTGGCCGCAGGATTCATCCTCGAAGAAGCGCAGCAGGTTCAGGACCACGTCCTTGATATTGTCCTTGTCGGACAGAACGACCACCGCCGCCGAGCCGATGAAGCAGCCATGCTGCTCCAACGTTCCAAAATCGAGCGGGATGTCGGCCATGGAGGCGGGGAGGATTCCACCCGAGGCGCCGCCCGGCAGATAACCCTTGAAGACGTGCCCCTCTTCCATGCCGCCGCAGAACTCCTCGATCAGCTCGCGGGCGGTGATGCCGGCGGGAGCCAGCTTCATGCCGGGATTCTTCACACGGCCGGAGACCGAGAAGCTGCGCAGCCCCTTGCGGCCGTTGCGGCCCTGATTGCCGAACCAGTCGGCGCCCTTCTCGACGATGTCGCGCACCCACCAGAGGGTCTCGACATTGTTGATGAGAGTCGGGCGGCCGAAGAGGCCGACCTGCGCGGCGAAGGGCGGACGGTGGCGCGGCAGCCCGCGCTTGCCCTCGA